>CANRAM010000054.1 GCA_947628605.1 uncultured Clostridia bacterium
ACTCCACCAGCAATAACAGAGGCAAATATAGAATTTGAGATAACAAAAGACGGAAAAAAAGTAGAAGGCTGGACTCACGGACCAGTACAAGTAACAATAAGGATGAAAGTAAATAAAGTAGCAAACATAAATGAAACAAGCACCAAATTAGCGAGTACAACAAAAATAGCAACTCGGAGAAAGTGGAATATTCACATTGCAATACAGTTATGATTCAGAGAAATGGGAAGACTATAAAGCCCCAATAGAAGTAAGCAAAAATAATACAACAATATATGTATGTCAAAGGAATGCAATAGGGGAAAGAAGTGGATATGCAAGTACAGAAATTAAAACAATAGATACAGATTCACCGTTAAAATTTGTACCAAAGATTGAAGCAACAACAAATAAAATAACCATAGATGCAACAAAAGCAGATGATGCCCCTGAAAGAAAAGGAGAAAGTGGAAAAAGTGGTATAAAAAGTATAAGTTATATATGTCATAAAGATGGAGAAGAAGAAAACTGGGTAGAATGTGGATCAGAAGAAAAAACAAAAGACTTTACAGGATTAACAGATAATACAACATATAAAATAAAAGTAAAAGTAAAAGACAATGCAGACAATGAAATGGTAACGGATGAACAAACATTTAATACTTTAGATGTACCAGATGGAGGAGATGGTGCAGATGGAAGTATAATATTTGGAGATGTAATATGGAATAAAGATACACACACAGCAAGTGTACAAATAAGTAAAGGTACAGGAGTAGATGAAAAATTAAAAATACAATATCAAGTAGGTACGGATGTAGGTACAAACTGGACAGATGGAGGAGATGGAACAAACGCGACGGAAATAACAACAGGGCAAACAGTATATGCAAGGTTAACAGATGGAAATAATACAGGAGGCAATGCAAGAAAAAAAGTAGAAGACACAACACCACCAAAAGAGGCTGAAATTACATTTAATAAAGAAAGTTACGTAGTAGGAGAGACAATAGAAGTTACAGTAAAACTACAAGACGATGAAAGTGGAGTAAATGTAGGGGCAAGCGGGTATGTAATAAATACGAACGCAGAGGATGTAACGGAAGAAATGTGGCAATCATTTACAGACGATGATGTCGAACAAACTATTTCATATAAGCCTGACGGACCAGGCACGTACTATGTACATATTAAGACTGTAGATTATAATGGCGTCGTTGTATGTAACTCCAGTCCTGCTCCCGTCGTAATTGTTAAGATAGCCTTCGATGGTCCCACTAGTTTAGTCAGCCTAAGTAACGCGGGGAAGAACAGACAGAAGTGTTCTTTCACTATACAGCCGGGTTGGGGAGTGACGATAAGTCGGTTGCCTAGATGGAGATGACCTTAATGGTCCGGCGAGTGGTTTGGTGTATATGAATAATTCACCAGTTTGGTCTGTTGCTGGGGATAACTGGACTTCGAAGACATTTTATTGCGGAAGCTCACCCACCGTAGTTAGGATGCAGGTAAGTGCTGGAAACTGGAGCACTGCGTACTTAAGGTTAGATAGAATCTTCTTGACGGATTCGGACGTGACCATTTGGCCATAGAGTTAATGTACTATCTTGTTGTAGATCTTGTCAATAGTTATGGGAAGAAATATAATATCGGAAGAAAAAAGCTAGAATGATTGAAAACACTAGCTTTTTTCTTATTCTATCAATTTTTATATGAAGTTGCCAGCCACCTTCTCGTTTATCGCTTACAAATTTCTTTAGAAGTATTCTCTAAAGAAATTTTTATATTATAATTGTTGTTTTATTGTATCAATTGCAATTGCACAAATAATAAATTCTACTATAAAAAATAAACCTAATTTAAAAACAGATAATCCAATATAATAAATATTTATGTTATGTAATATTTTATATGTAATTAAAAGTGATATTGCAATTATGCAAATAAATGCAGAAAATATAAGCCCATATTCTAATGTCTTTTTAGTTTTCTTATCCATACAGTTAAATTCTTGAACAATAGTATTAAACATACATATACCTCTTTTCCATTATAAAGATTTCTATCTATAAATATATTAACATAATTTTTAGAAAGAATCAAAGTTAAAATATGGAAAAAGAGAAACAATAAAAAAAGATTGCGTTTTGCAATCTCCTATAATAAAAAACTATGCATAATTTTTTATTTATGCTTTTACAGCATTTAATTTTTTAGCTAATCTAGATTTTTTTCTAGCAGCGTTATTTTTTACAATAACTCCTTTTGTACAAGCCATATCTATTTTTTTAGTAGCTTGTATAAATAAAGCTTCAGCATTTTCAACATCTTTAGCTTCAACAGCTTCTTCAAATTTTCTAACAGCTGTTCTATATCCAGATTTTATCATATTATTCTTGCGTGTTTTCTTTTCAATTACACTAACTCTTTTTATTGCAGATTTTATGTTTGGCATTTATATTGCACCTCCTTATATAATAAAATAAACTTTAACGCATAATATTCTAACATAAAATAAATGAAAATGCAAGTATATTACGGTATTATTTTTCTTCAATTTGTAATTGCTCGCCAACAATTTCTTCTTGTACATCATCTAAAATAGATGTACAATTAGGGCAACGAGATGCTTTGAATTTTATTTCAGATAAACAATAAGGACATATTTTTGTTTCTGGTTCTGTTTCTAGTTCCATTTCTTGTTCTGAATCTTTATGAATTTTTAGCTTTTTATTTATATTTTTTGTTTGTTCTTCTAAAGTTTTATTAATTTTATTTAAATATTTTACCATTAAGAAGACAGAAAAAGCTATAATTAAAAAGTTAATTACATTAGTTATAAAAGAACCATATTTTATAGATGTATTCCCAATATTAATCATCATATCATTAAAATCAATTTTTCCTGTAAAAATTGAAACAAATGGCATAACAATATCATTTACTAAAGAATTAACAATTTTTTGAAATCCTCCACCAATGATAACACCAATAGCTAAATCTATAACATTACCTCTAGTAGCAAACTCTTTAAATTCTTTTAACATAACGAATTCCCCCTTAATATTTCACATAGATAATAATAAAGCAAAATGTAAAAAATGTCAAATTATATCGAAATTATGATGTATTATAAAAAGTCGTGTCCAAAAGATGTAAAACAACCCTAAAAGTCGTGCCAAAAAAATGTAAATAACATTAAAAAGTCGTATCAAAAAAATGCAAAAAGTATTGACGATTTATAAAATTAATGTAAAGAGTCTAATAAATGGACAAAGGCACACTTCGTAAAGTGTGCCTTGTTTTATCCTATGATGCGTTTTGCTCGTCATACAGCTTGTGCCACTTATGGTAGAGATATTTTTTCTCCAGCTCTTCGTGCGCACGCTGCTGCAAATCCTCCAGTGACTTGGCGAATAATACATCAGTAGCAGAGATTTCCGTCGAAAAACTTTTCGACAGACAATCGGAGACCCTAACGTCTCCTGCATCTAAATACCGATGCAACTCTTCCCAATTAGGGAAGGTGGATTTAACTTCGTCAATAAATTTCTTTGGATAAAACATAAAACGTCCTCCTATAAATAATATTTACTTTGTAGCCAAACCTAGGTGAAAATATAGGAAACTACATAAGCATAATTTTATTATAAACGATTTTACATAAAATTGCAAATGCCTTTCGAAATTTTATACGAAAGTTTTATATTTATATAAAAATTAAAAAAAAACTTCTAAAAACATAAAAAATGTTATATAATAATAACATCAAATACAAAAGGGGAAAACATTTATGAATGCATTAATAGAAAAGTTAATACAATCTAAGAAATTTGATAGTTACTTAAAACTTATAAAAAATGAAACAAGCCCAGTTATGCTAACTGGGCTTACAGATGTAAATAAGGTTTATTTTTCATATGCTACACTAAAGGCTACGAACAACAAAATTTGTATAATAACATACAACGAAATACAGGCTAAAAAAATATTCAATGATATGAAATATTTTTCTGACAAGGTAGTATTTATTCCCAAAAGAGAAATAGTAACATACGACTATATTGCAGAAAGTAAAGACTTACCATATGAAAGAATAGATGCACTAAACAAAATTTTTACTAAAAAAGCAGAAGTAATAATTACTACCATAGAAGCAATAATGCAAAAAATACCACCAAAAGAAATATTATATAAAAACATATTAAACTTTAAAATAGGAAATATGTACAACCTTGAAGAAATAAAAAAAGCGCTAATAAATTTAGGATATTCAAGAAGTGACATAATAGAAACAAAAGGTCAATTTAGTATTAGAGGCGGAATATTAGACATTGCAATAACAGAAAAGAAGCGGAGTAAGAATAGAATTTTGGGGAGATGATGTAGATTCAATAAGATACTTTAACATATTAAACCAACGTTCAACAGAAATGATAAAAGAAATAACAATATATCCAGCACACGAATTTGTATTAGAAAAAAGTATACAAGATATTTGTGAAAAAATTTCAAACAAATATAACGATGACATATATGAACAAACCGTAAAAACAGATATAGAATTAATAAAAACAGGAAATTACATTAGTAAAATAGATAAATATTATGATATTTTCTATGATACTACAACTAATATTTTAAATTACATACAACAAGATTATTATATATTTCTAGACGAAGTAAATAAAATAAAAGCAAGAAATAATAATGTTTTGCAAGATAATCAAAATATACAAAACTTATTATTAGATAAGCAAAAAATAATTCCAGAAGCATTGTTGAATTTATATGAATATGACGAAATAATAAAATTAGTTTTAAATCATAAAAGCATATATTTAGAAAAAAATGATACAAGCGTAATAAGCGAAGAAATAGCAAATGTAAAACGAAATGCTATAAATTTTAATACAAGAGAAATTAACTTTTATAAGAGCAATATGGAATTATTTATAGAGGAAATAGAACACGCTATTAATGAAAATAAAAATGTTGTAATACTTGCAGGAAACGAAGAAAATAGTAAAAAGTTATCTTTAGTACTGTTAGAAAAAGATATTCCTCATAAATATATAGAAAAAATAGAAAAAAGCATACAACAAGGAATGGCAATTGTAACAACTGGAATTTTATCTACCGGTTTTGAAATATATGATACAAATTTGTTAGTAATAAGCGGAACAGAGCTATTTAGTAAAGAAACAAAGAAGAAAAGAAAAATACATTCGGAATTTAGTGAAGGCGAAAAAGTTATTTTTGCTGACTTAAAAATAGGAGACTATGTAGTACATAAAAACCACGGGGTAGGTCAATTTATAGGAGTTAATACAATTAAAGCAGATAATACAACAAAAGACTATATAAAAATAAAATATAGAGATGATGATATATTATATATACCAACAAATCAGCTAGATAACATTAGAAAATACATTGGTGGGGGAGAAGCAACACCTAAATTAAACAGATTAGGAAGTAAAGAATGGTCTCATACAAAAGCTAAGGTAAAGTCTAATTTACAAGAAGTTGCAAGAGATTTAATAGAACTATATGCTAAACGTCAAAAACAATTAGGATTTGCATTTTCAAAAGATACACCTTGGCAAAGGAATTTTGAAGATAGTTTTCCATACACAGAAACAGACGACCAATTAAGATGTATTGAAGATGTAAAAAAAGATATGGAAGCACAAAAACCAATGGACAGACTACTATGTGGAGATGTAGGCTATGGAAAAACAGAAGTAGCAATTCGTGCAGCTTTTAAAGCGTGTATGGACCAAAAACAAGTTGCATATTTAGTACCAACAACAGTTTTGGCTAATCAACAATATGTAGCATTTAAGCAAAGAATGGATGAATTTGCTATAAAAGTAGAATTATTAAATCGTTTTAGAACAAAAAAAGAGCAAGAGGAAGTTATAAGGAAGCTAAAGCTTGGAGAAGTTGATGTTGTAATAGGCACGCACAGAATATTAAGTAAAGATGTAGAATTTAAAGATTTAGGATTACTAATTATAGATGAGGAACATCGTTTTGGAGTAAAGGATAAGGAAAAGATAAAGAAATTAAAAACGAATATAGATGTTTTAACAATGACAGCAACACCAATTCCAAGAACATTGCATATGTCTATAGTTGGAGTAAGGGATATGTCTGTAATATATGAGCCACCACAAAACAGAAAACCAGTTCAAACTTATGTTTTAGAATATGATGAAGAGGTTATAAAAGAAGCAATAACAAAAGAGCTTGAAAGAGAAGGGCAAGTGTTTTATTTATATAACAATGTAGAAGATATAGAAAGAAAAGCAAATTATGTAGGAAATTTAGTACAAGGGTCAAGTGTAGCTTTTGCACACGGCAAAATGAGCGGTCGAGAGTTAGAAGATATTATGCAAGATTTTATAGATAAAAAAATTGATATTTTAGTATGTACTACAATATTAGAATCAGGCATAGATATTCCGAATGCAAACACAATTATTGTAGAAAATGCAGATAGATTAGGTCTTGCACAACTATATCAAATACGTGGTAGGGTAGGAAGAAGTAATATTCAAAGTTATGCATATATTACATATAAACCAGATAAACTACTTTCAGAAGTAGCAGATAAACGTTTAAAAGCGATAAAAGAATTTACTGAATTTGGCTCTGGTTTTAAAATTGCCATGAGAGATTTAGAAATAAGAGGAGCAGGAAGCTTACTAGGAGAAATTCAACATGGTCATATGGACCAAGTAGGATATGATACATACTGTAAGCTATTAGATGAGGTAATTAAGGAGATACAAGGAATTGAAGTACAAGAAGAAATTGATGTTCAAATAGACTTAAATATATCTAGCTATATACCGGATGAATACATTGAAAATAGTAGCCAGAAAATAGAAGTTTATCAAAATATTGCACTTGCAAGGACTGAAGAAGATATTGAAAATGTATTAGATGAAATGATAGATAGGTATGGTCAAATTCCAGATGAAGTTAATAATTTATTAGAAATAGCAAGAATTAAGGAGCTATGTAAAAAGGCTTATGTAACTAAAGTATCAAGCAGAAGAGAAAGTGTTGTGTTTAATTTTGATGCAAATCATTTTGATATAAGTATGGTTGATGAATTAATTAAAAAATTTAGAAATGATATACGTTTTTCACCCGGTAAAGAGCCATATATTACGTATAAAATACCGAAGAATACAGATGAAGTTATAGTTAAGAAAGTTAAGGAATTTTTAAATGCAATAATTAGGTGATATTGTTTAAAATGAATGAATGTGAGAATAATCTTAATAGAAGATTATGGAAGGTGGAGAAGTATGCAAGTTATAACTAGCAAGGATAATGATGTAATAAAAAATATTAGAAAATTAAAAATTAAGAAATATCGTGATATAGAAAATAAATATATTATTGAAGGAGTTAAGCTTATAAGGGAGGCAATTTGTGAAAAGGCTAAAATAGATACAGTAATAGTTTGTGAAGAGTGTATTAAAAATAATACCATAGAACAGAAGTTATTATATGAAATAGCAAAATATAATTGTATTTATGTTTCAGAAAATGTATTTGAAGCGGTTACAGAAGTAACTAATCCTCAAGGCATTTTAGCAGTTGTAAATAAGAATTGTAACGAAGAAGATATAAACTATGAAGAAGATATAATTGTTGTACTAGACGGTATACAAGACCCAGGAAATTTAGGAACAATATTAAGAACAATTGATAGTGTAGGGCTTAGCCAAGTTATAGTTTCTAAGGAAACAGCAGATGCATATAATCCAAAGGTAGTACGCAGTACAATGGGGGCTATTTATAGAGTTAATATTATAATTGCAAATGATTTAGTAAATACAATAAAACAAATAAAAAAGCATAAATATAAAGTTGTAGCAACATCGTTAGAAGCAAGTGAAAATATATATAACATAGATTATAATAGAAAAGTTATAGTAATAGGAAATGAGGCAAATGGAATTTCAAAAGAAATTTTAGAATTATCAGATAACAAAATAAAAATTCCAATGTTAGGAAAAACAGAAAGCTTGAATGCATCTGTGGCAACTGCAATTATTTTATATGAGTATGTAAGAAGAAAAATAAATTGATTTTTGAAAAAACTAAAGTAAGTAAAAAGAGGGGAATCTATTTTTTAGAATCTCCTCTTAAAAATTAAGTATCTGGATTTAAAATTTCCATTATAATATTATAAATTTCTTTATAATTATTTTCCCATTTTTCACCAATAGCTTTAGCGTGTTCTCTGTTTCCAGCTTGTAATTTAATTTCAAAATCAGTTACATTATTTTTTAATAAACTACAAGAAACAATAAATTCATTTTCTCCTCTAGGAAGAAATTCAAAAACAGGATGGTCACAATTTTGAATTTCCTCAGCTTCACTTTTAACAGCAGTATCAACCTGAAGTTTTACAATACCAGGCAACAAATCATCTGTAAGAGCTAAGGTATCTATACCAACATCTGTAATTTTATACATTGTTTTGTCCTCTTTGGTGTAGCCTATAATATAATTATTTTCAAGCAAATCAATTAAAAATTGTTGAAAATAGAAATAGTTTATATCTTTAATTGAAAGAACTAATTTTAAAAGACTATCGCTATCAATAGGTTTATTTAGTTTATTTAAAATATATAAAATTAATACCTTATTTTCAGCTAAGATTTCACTATCTTCATTTAATTTCATATATGCAACTCCTTTTTGTCATAGTTATTATTTTTGTAATATATAATTATCTAATTCTTTCCAAACATCATCACAAAATATTTTTTTCTCAGATGAGAAAGGAAGAATAATACTAAAAGAAATGCCTAATTCTAATTTTAAATCATCAATATATGAACTAATTTTAGTAGGTGCAATTTTATCAGCTTTATTAGCAAGTACAATAAATGGTAAATTAGATTCCATAATATAATGATACATTAATTTGTCATTTTCTGTTGGCTTATGCCTAATATCTATTAGAAAAATAATACAAGAAATAGTATTTCTATTAACTAGATATTCTTCAGTAAATTTACCAACTTTATCTTGTTCTTGTTTAGACATTTTACTATATCCGTATCCAGGTAAATCTACAAAGTAGAAAGTATCATCAATATTATAAAAATTAATTTGCCTAGTTTTTCCGGGTTCACTACTTGTTCTAGCAAGTGATTTTCTGTTAATCATAGTATTAATAAATGATGATTTGCCAACATTAGATTTTCCAACCAAAACTATTTCGGCAAGACCATTTGTAGGGTACTGTTTAGGGCTAACTGCGGAAATTTCAAATTTTGGATTTTTTACTTTCATCTTAAAATATACCCCTTTCATAAAAATTAAATGCTAGAGTTAGGTTTAATTATTTCTTTTCCACCCATATAACTTTGTAAAACTTTAGGAATACGAACACTTCCGGTCCTTGCAATAGTTATTTTCTAATAAAGCAATTAACATACGAGGTGGAGCAACTACTGTATTATTTAATGTGTGTGCATAATAATTACCTTTTTCACCTTTTATACGTATACCTAAACGTCTGGCTTGTGCATCGGTTAAATTCGAGCAACTTCCAACTTCAAAATATTTTTGTTGTCTTGGACTCCAAGCTTCTACATCTACACTTTTGGCTTTTAAATCTGCTAAATCTCCGCTACAACATTCAAGAGTACGAACGGGAATATCTAAATTTCTAAATAATTCTACTGTATATGACCACATTTTATCATACCAAGTATAACTATCTTCTGGTTCACAAACTACTATCATTTCTTGTTTTTCAAATTGGTGAATTCTATAAACACCACGTTCTTCTATACCGTGAGCACCCTTTTCTTTTCTAAAACAAGGAGAATAAGAAGTCATAGTATAGGGTAGAGCCTCTTTTTTTAATATTTGGTCTTTAAACTTGCCAATCATTGAATGTTCACTTGTACCAATTAAATATAAATCTTCTCCTTCAATTTTATACATCATTGCATCCATTTCTTCAAAGCTCATAACTCCTGTTACTACATCCGAACG
>CANRAM010000055.1 GCA_947628605.1 uncultured Clostridia bacterium
AGATGCTTTTATACCTAAAATTTGCCTATTTTTGATTGTTTCTCATAAAACTTTTGCAAAATACCGAAACTTAAATGTTAGCATAAAACTAATTTATGTTAATATATATTCTAAATTGATTTTACTTTTTCAATTAACGAAAAAGAAAAGAATATGAAAAAAATGACGTTAGTCATTGCAAGATATTATAAAATTTATTATAATATATTCCAATAAATAGTAAAATATAGAATGGAGTTTATATGGAAATTATAAAATTAGAAGATAGTAATAATTATATATTTGATAAAATATGTGAATGGAATTATAATTGGTGGGGAATAAGAAATAATGATAGTTTTGAATCGGTAAAATGTTATTTAGAACATTGTCTTTGCGAGGAAAGATTGCCTCAAACTTTTGTGGCCTTAATTGATGGAGAGCCAGCAGGTATGTATCAATTGTCAATGTCTGACGATTTAGATAGTAGACCAGATATTTATCCTTGGCTTATAAATGTGTATGTTGATGAGAAATTTAGAGGAAGAAATGTTTGTAGAAGGTTGATGAATACAGTAAAAGAAAATGCTAAAAAAGCAAATTTAACAGAAT
Organism: uncultured Clostridia bacterium; assembly: GCA_947628605.1. Classification (GTDB taxonomy): domain Bacteria; phylum Bacillota; class Clostridia; order TANB77; family CAG-508; genus RGIG8482. The sequence goes on from CANRAM010000055.1 coordinate 592, forward strand.
TATTTTTATATACAAAACATATAGGACTATATGAAAAATTTGGTTGGGAGTTTGTTGAAGAAGTAAAGACTTTTAAAGATGATTCGCCAATAGAAAGATTATATAGATTAAAAATAAAGTAATTGCCAATATGGTTTTAAATATGTAAGAGATGGACAAGATATATAATATATACCACTAATTACGATTAAAAGGAGGAAAAACACCTATGGAAAAAATAAAAGCAAAAATTTCTAAACTAAGCTTAATATTAAAAAAAGTAGCAAAAAAGTTTCCAATAACAATCGCCACAGTAATAGTATTAACATTAATATGCGCATTAGACAATGCCTTTAACATTATAGCTTATAAAATATTAAAAAATATAATAGTATTTTGTATAACATTTGCAAATGCTACTCTATTAACAGAATCAATAACAAACAAAGAAAAAAACAATATATTATATTATATTATATCCGCAATAATATCAATATTCTTTACAACAGTAATAAATAATACTACATTTCAAATATCAAACATAATAGGTAGAATATACATATGCTATATGATTATAATTCCAGCATTAATTCTATTTTTCAACTACAAAAATAGACCAAATAAAGAATATTCTTTTAATGAATACATAACAGCAATATTTATAAACATATTCAAAACATCATTAGTATATGCTATACTAGCAATAGGTGTAGCTATGATTACATCAGTATTTGTATTCTTAATACTGGAAGGAAAAACATATAACATAGTAACAGTAGCAGAAATATTAATATTAGGTCTTTATTACATACCAAATTTAATATACTCATTATGCAACATAGAGGATGAAAAAACAAAATTTGCAAAATTTGTAGTAAAATATGTATTAGAAACACTAGTAATAATCGCTTTTGCAATAATATATATATACATACTAAAAATAATACTAACAAGACAAATGCCTTCAAATCAAATTTTTAGAATACTTGCCTGCTTATTTATACTAGGATTTCCAATTTGGACAATGGCAAAAACTTTCAATGAAAATACCATAATAGATAAAATAAACAAATGGCTACCCGCACTTTTTGTACCATTTATCGCTTTACAAATATATTCTATAGGAATAAGAATCTTAAACTATGGAATAACAGAATCCAGATATATGTGCATAATGCTAATAATATTTGAAACTATATACACAATATTATATTTTAAAAATAATGAAAAAATAGAAAATTCAATAATATTATTCGTAGTAATTACAGCAATATCAACAATTGTGCCATATATAAATATGTATAAAGTATCAGAATACAGCCAAATACATAATTTGAAACTAATAGAAAAAAATGTATATACAGATGACCAAAAAAATAAAATTGTAGGGGCATATAACTATTTAAAACAAAACAGTAAATATTTACAAACATTACCAGAAAGTGAATTAGAAAAAATACACTCATTTGTACAAAGCCAAGATAAATATGCAAGTTCAACATACAATAAAAACAGTTATATTAATCTGAGTACAAACAATAATAAAATCAATATAGAAGGATACAAAAAACTATATGAAATTAAAGTAAATAACTATTATAGACCAATATCAAATGAAACAAAAACTTTAGAAGAACTATTTAGTAATTTAGAAATTAATTTAAATGATAACAGATATAGTAACAATAACGAAAGTGAAAAAATATATATTAACATATTCAATAACATTAATGAATATATAAAATATCAACAAAAGGAAAGTCAATCAAATTTAAATAAAACATTTGAAAATATGAATGAAATAGAACTAACTAACGGAAGAAAATTAATAATACAAGATTTTAGCCTTTCATATGATGAAAACACAAAAGAAGTATCATCATACAACTTAACTGGATATATTTTAGAAAAATAATATAGAAATGTATTAACTAACCGATTTTGGATAAAATACTAAAAAATGTATATAACAGAGGGTGTGAAAATTTTGAAAAAAATCGGAAAAAAAATATATATAAATAAAACCGCAATAATAAGTGTTAGTATAGTATTATTAATTTTTCTACTATATAACATATTTAGTGTAAACATAGTACAAGCATTATCAAAATATGGTTCTAGAGGCGAAGAAGTAAAAACAATTCAAACCAAACTAAAACGTTGGGGGTATTATAACGGTGCAATAGACGGAATATATGGTAGTCAAACATTGTCTGCAGTAAAATATTTTCAAAGAAAAAATGGACTTGCAGTAGATGGAATAGCAGGAAAAAGCACACTAGAGGCTATGGGAATTTACAATTCAACAGGAAATACAAACACATCTTCAAACTCAAACAATGTAAATTTACTAAGTAGATTAGTATATTCAGAAGCAAGAGGAGAACCATATGCAGGTCAAGTAGCGGTAGCATCAGTAGTGTTAAATAGAGTAAAAAATTCAAACTTCCCAAATACAATAGCAGGAGTTATTTACCAAAGCGGAGCATTTGATGCTGTAAGCGACGGTCAAATAAACCTAACACCAAATGAAACAGCAAAAAAAGCAGCACAAGATGCACTAAATGGATGGGACCCATCATATGGTTCAATATATTATTTTAATCCAGCAACAGCAACGAACAAATGGATATGGTCACGACCATACGTTGTAACAATAGGCAAACATCGATTTTGCAAATAAAAAGAAGATTTATAAAAAATAAATCTTCTTTAATGCAATTGGGTAAATTCTATTTCTTGTTTAGAATATTCTTCAGGCTTTAATCCAACAGTATGTTTCATATGTTCAAGTAGAAAAATAAATACTACTGAAGAAACACATCCAACTATAATATATACATATGAAGTATTAGTTATACTTAAAAGACCAGAGCAAGCAAAGCAAAGTAAAGAATTAGTTATACAATATGGAATTTCATTTGCAGCATATATTTTAGTACGTGTAGACTCATTAGAAAAACTATTTAAATATCGTTTAATTAAAGTATAGTAAGGTCCTTTTACTAAACATTGTAAACTTAAACAAATTAAAATAATTTCTAAAGTTAGACCAAAATTTAATCCAATAACTTGACAAAATCCCATTGCAATCATCGAAAAAGTAACAATTAAACTAAATACTGTTAAAGCTCTGTTTCTAAATCTATTATGAAACCACGACTGGGTATATGCTCCAATAGATGAAACAATTTGACCAATAGCATAAAATATTCCAAAATACTGCTCAGGTAGTGAAATATCAGTAAAAAGGCTACTACTTAAAGTAGAACGTAGCGAAATAACAGACGAAAATATTGCATAAAAAATAATTAAACTCTTTAACCTCTTAGATTGAAAAATAAATTTAAAACCATCTTTTATATCTAAAAAGTTTTGTTTAATAGGTATGTTTGGTTTAATTTCTTTAGTTTCCCTAAAACTACAACTTAAAATTAAAGAAACAACACACAACACAAAGCAAAATACAATTGGTAAATAGCCATTATACACAAATAAAAAGCCACTAGTTAAGGATGTAACAGCATCAAGCATATAATATAAAGCAGAACCACGAGCATCAACTTTTGAAAATTTATCATTTTTCTTAGAAGAATTTTCTACTGAGGAAAACAATAAATTAGTTTCAGTTAAATTTTTTAAAACATAACCACAAGCCATTAACAGTTGTGATGCAATAAGTAAAGCAAGGCTATTAGCAAGTAGTATACAAAGAATACTGCTACAAAGTATTAAATTACCAACAATAAGACTTTTTCTATTACCAAATTTATTAACAATAACTGCAGAAGGAATTTGAAGTATTAATTTAAATAATGGATAAAAAGCATCTATTAAAAGCACATCAGCAGGGTTAAGACCTTTTACAGTAGTAAAAAATAAAAAATTTATCGCATAATAAAATAATAAATCCCAAGAAAATAATTTATATATGGGAAATAATTTTACATTATATTGCATATCAATCTGTTTTTTTTCTAAATTTTCCATAATAACTCCTTATCTTTAGAATATTTATAAAATTATATAATAAAGAAAAATGTTTGTAAAGGAAATTGACAAACATTATATATATTGATAATATAATAGTGAAAAAAGAATAGGAGCAGGTTATGATTTTATATCCAAAATTTTATTTAAAAAACATAAGAGAGGTAACATATAATTTACTACAGAAAAATAATGTAAAAGGTTTAATTTTAGATGTAGACAACACATTAATAGACTATTATAAAAATCTAGAGCAAGACACAATAAATTGGTGCAAAGATTTGCAAAACAAAGGAATAAAGTTCTGTATAGCATCAAATAGCAATAAAAAAGAAAAAGTAAAACAAGTTGCAGAAAAATTAGGAATATCATATGTATATTTTGCTAAAAAACCATTAAAAATGGGCCTAAATAAAGCAAAAAAAATATTGAATTTAAATGCAAATGAAATAGCAGTAGTAGGAGACCAAATTTTTACAGATGTACTAGGTGCTAATAGATGCAAAATGATATCCATTTTAGTAGAGCCAATACAAGAAAAAGACATATTAATAACATTAATAAAAAGACCAATAGAAAACTATATAAAAAGAAAATATATAAAAAGTAATGAAATAAAAGAATAATATTTATGATTTATAAAAGGAGAGAAGGTAAAATGTATATTAACGACGTTCACATATTGTGTTATGTAATAGCAGGAATAATAGGAATCTTTGTAGGAAAATTTGTTAATTGGTGTAATATTAGACTACCAGAATATAAAAAAGTATTTTCAAAAGAAATGTTTAATAAATCGAAGACAAAGTCGCCAAATTATATATTAATGACTGTAGTTGCAGTAATATACATAGCATTAGTTTATTTATATGGAATACATAAAGACCTATATTCGAATTTAAATCTTATAAAATATGCACTATTAACACCAATGCTATTATCGGCATTCGTAATAGACTATAAAATGCAAATTATACCAAACAGGCTAAATTTAACAATGTTTGAAATAGGGTTACTATTAACATTTATATTCGGAATACAAAATGTAAATATAGCTGTTAATATGCTATTAGGAATGTTAGCAGGAGGAGGAATTTTCCTATTCATAACATTAATAGGAGGATTAATAGCAGGGAAAGAAGCAATGGGCTTTGGAGATGTAAAATTAATGGGAGCACTAGGTCTATACTTTGGGCTAAGTGGAATTATAGTAATATCATTAATAGCATTTCTACTAGGAGCAATAATTAGTGTTATACTACTTGCTACAAAAGTAAAAAAATCAGACGAATATATACCGTTTGGCCCATTTATAGTAATAGCATCATTTATTGTTTTATTTGTACCATTTGGAACATTAGTTACCATTCTACTTAAAGTATTTACTTTGGGAATGTATAAGAATTAGGGAAAGGAGAAATAGGTAGAATGAATGAAAAAATAAAATGGTTAAGAGATAAAATATCAAGAATGGATATGCAAGGAATGATTGTTTCTAACCCTGTTAATATTAGATATTTAATAGGAGTAGAAGCGGAAGGAGTACTATTATTAACTAGAAAAGAAAACATATATATTACGGACTCAAGATATATAGAAAAAGTAAATAAAATGTTAACAATAGATGATGAAATAATAGTAACAAATATTACAGATGTATCGAAAGATGATTATGAAAATTTCTTTATGTTTTGTGAAAATGTAGGATTTGAAGAAAATTATTTAACATATGCGAAATATAAAAAATACAAGCAACAATACAGAATAAATAATTTCGTAGAAACAGAAAATCTTATAGAAAAACAAAGAATGATAAAAGATGAAACCGAAATAGAAAAAATAAAAAAAGCATGCAGTATTACAGATGATTGTTTTACATATCTAAAAAGTTACATAAAAAAAGGAATGACAGAAAAGCAAATAGCAAAAGAAATAGAAAACTTTTTTATACAAAATGGTGCAGAAGGTGTAGCATTTGATACAATAGTCGCATCTGGTGAAAATTCATCTATGCCACACGCAGTACCAACAGATAGAAAAATTATGTCGGGAGATATAATCACAATAGATTTTGGTTGTAAATATAAAGGATATTGCTCAGATATGACCAGAACTATTTTTATAGATTTTGTGCAAGACTATATAAAACCAGTATATGATTTAGTATTAAAAAATCAAAACCTAACATTAAAAGAATACTACGACGGAGCAAATGTAAGAATCCTTTCGAAAATGGTTGACAACGATTTCAAATTAAACCACTTTAATTTAATTCACGCATTAGGTCACGGAGTAGGATTAGAAACTCACGAAGAACCAATAATAAGTAGTAGAAGGGGAGATTTTTTACTAAGAGAAAATATGGTTGTAACAGATGAACCAGGAATATATATATCAGGAAAGTTTGGAGTTAGAATAGAAGACACAGTTTTAATTACCAAAAAAGGAGCACAAACTTTAACAAATTCTAGTAAAGATTATATAATAATTAATACCAATAATTAAAAATATGGTAAAAAACTTGATTTTTCAATAAAAATAGTATAAAATAGAAAAGAATTACAAATAATATTAAGGAGGAACTATAAATGGCAGAAGTATATATGGCAGGAGATTTTAGAAATGGAACAACATTTGAAATGGATGGAAATGTATATAAAGTAGTAGAATTTCAACACGTAAAACCAGGAAAAGGAGCAGCATTTGTTAGAACAAAATTAAAAAACGTAATAAGTGGAGCAGTTTTAGAAAAAACATTCAACCCTTCAGAAAAATATCCAGGAGCGGAAATAGAAAAAAGAGATATGCAATATTTATATAATGACGGAGATTTATATTACTTTATGGATAATGATACATACGAGCAAATACCTTTAAACAAAGAACAATTAGGAGATAGCCTAAAATTCATAAAAGAAAATATGAATGTAAAAATATTATCTTTCAAAGGAAATGTATTTGCAGTAGAACCACCAATGTTCGTAGAGTTAGAAGTTACGTATACAGAACCAGGATTTAGTGGAAACACAACAACAACATCAGGAAAACCTGCAACACTAGAAAACGGATACGAAATAAGTGTGCCACTATTTATTAACATAGGTGATGTTATAAAAATTGATACAAGAACAGGCGAATATATGGAAAGAATCTAAATAGAGAGGAAGTTTTGTGAAGTGTCAAAATTACAAAAAGACTTTAATGAAATTGTAAAAAAAATAGAGGAAAGAATTACAGATAAAGAAGAGTTAGATTTTATTAAAGAGCAAATTGCAGGAATTTCAATGTTATATATTGATGAACTTAACAAAGTTATGGACATTAGTGAAAAAAGAGTAAATCAAGTATATGAAAATCAAAGAATATTAGAAGAAAAAATGTTAGAAATAGAAAAAGGGATGGATAATATAGAAAAAGAATTATTCGTAGGCGACGAATATGATTTTGAAATAATATGTCCATACTGTAATTACGAATTTGTAACAGACATAGATTCAAATAAAAAAGAAGTAGAATGTCCAGAATGTCACAATATGATAGAACTAGACTGGAATGCAGAAGAACAAGAAGGGGGAGAATACACAGGTCATTGTTGTAGTTGTGAAGGATGCGAAAACGAAGAGGACGACGAAGAAGATAGTTGTGACGATGATGACGATATGTAGTAATAGATAAAGATGAAAAAGAGAATAGTAGTATTAATAATATTAATAGGTATATTTATAATCTTTTTTGGAGTAGGAAGTAAAATATATACCTATTACAACAATAATGGTGTATTAGTTTATGGAAAAAGTTTATCAATCTATGAAATACTAGGCAATAATATTGAAATAGATGAATATTCAGAGTTAAATAAATACACATACAAAAAAGCAAAAGTAAAATCTATAGGTAATACAGCACATAAACAAATAACATTGGGTAATAATCAAATTACTTTTATAGGAAATAGGGATTTGATAAAAATTAATGATAATTTATATTTGATGTATAAAATAAATAATTAATAAAAATGGAAAAGAGAGTTAGTATCGAAATTTTAATTCTCTTTTTTTGAATTTCATAGCGGTTGATAAAAATTTAAATATATGATAATCTCTATTAAGATGAGGTGATAATTAAATGAAAAAACAAAATGAAAATATTTTAAACATTATAAAAACTAAAATTATTGCTCTTCTAATAATTTTTACGTCACAAATAATGGCATTACTTTTTTTAAATGTTTTATTTAGTGAATTTTTTGAAGAGATTAATATAAGAGCAATTATTTTATTCATTACATTAATTCTATGCGTAATTGTTGACATTGTATTTTATAAAATGCATATTAGTAGAGTCAAATATTTTCTTAATATAGAACCTATAGAATGTGTAATAGAAGATTTTTTATTAGTAAGTTATGGATATACTGAAGATTCTCAAGGATTCAGCAGAAAAAATTATAGATTATATCCAATTGTTAAAGCTAATAATGAATTGTTTTTTACCTATTCTGATTATTGTATTAGTCATTATAATCAAAGCTATACTAGAATAAATAATACTTATACTGATATAACAATTTTTAGGAAAGATAAATCTAAAGTTAACATTGGAGATAGAGCCTATTTATACATAAAAAAGAAAATTGAAGTGAATGTTGATATTGATGTAGATAAAAATATATTTAAGCTTAATAAACAAATTGAACACTTTAATAATTTTAATAAAAATTATGATATTAATATAATAAGAAATTTAAACTTTTTCGAGGGAATTATTGATATTGAACCAATGCAGTAAGAAAAATAAATTTAATGTGAATTAGGATTTATATAATTTTATACATAAAATATGTAAATTCAATAATAGATAAGGAATAAAATAACAACACATTCTGCTCTCTACCAAATTGCGAATGTGTTGTTATAACTATATGTAGTGGTAACCGCATTCATTCATTTTCAAAATGATATTTCTATTTATCTGTTTTATAGTTCGAATTATACGTCATTGGTGCCTTAGCAAGGGACGTATGCGAAAAACATCACTTGCAAAAGCACCTTATTATCCGTTTCAAAATTAGTTATAGCAATGGATTACGAGATTTATATATGCAAATGTGAATTTTTTGCTATTAACTATGTTTTTAGTTTAACATAAATTCTTTGATTTTACAAGAAAAATATATATTAATATAATTTTAAATGTAAACTTAAAAATCTATTAATACCAACAATTGATTAATTGCATTAAACATTTGTAGAGCTTCTCTTTTTCCAATTTGATTTAAAAATCTACCATGCATAATTGGCTGTCTATTAAAAATTTTTATACAATTTTCATTATTAAAATCTACTCCTGTATGGAAGACACTATCTATAAATGATTTCATTGCTTCCTTATCTTGACAAAT
>CANRAM010000056.1 GCA_947628605.1 uncultured Clostridia bacterium
TAAAATCTTTAACTAATACTAATTACAATGAAATAAGTGATAAAGAAACAGCTGATTTATTACTTAATATATTAGATTCTTATTTTACTTCTTTTGATACTTTAGATTTAAACACAAAAAGAAATATGATTAAGTTATTAGTAAGTTCTATAACAACAGATGGTAAAGATATAACTATTAATTTTATTGGTAGCCAAAAATATGAAAGATGAAACATTTCCAACAGGTGCTAACTGCAAATGAAATTTTAATGTTTTTACGTTCAAACAAGAAAGTTAAAGCGGAAGTATATTTAAATGAACCTATTGGCAAGGATAAAGATGATAATGAAGTAACTTTAATGGATGTTTTAGAAACAGATGAAAAGTCTATTGAAGATGAAATTGATTTGAAAATGAAGGTAAAGAAGCTTTATGAAAAAATGAAATATATTTTAAAGGATAGAGAAAAAACAATTTTAGAGTTACGTTTCGGGTTAAATGGTACAAAACCTAAAACTCAAAATGAAATAGCTTCTATGATGGGAATTTCACGCTCTTATGTATCAAGAATTGAAACTAAAGCTATTGGTAAATTGAGTAAGGAATTTCAAGAATAGTTAGAATTTTCGCATTTTATTATAATTTTGTTGAAGACATTCAACAAAATTATAATATTATTTATTTTCTTGAACTATTTCAATAATATCTTTTATATAATCACCAATTATTGGTATATTTAAAGTTACAATTTTTTGTAAAATTATTATTAAAATAGCTGTTAAAATTGAAAATCCTATTCCTATGCCTATTCCTTTGGCAATACCAGATAGTAAATTTCTTATTAAAAGTTCTTTCCTATTCCCTAGTATTTCGGCTAAATCTAATAAATTATTTTTAGTAAAAATAAAATTAAGTTCGTCTACATTTTTCATTAATTTTTCAAATTGAGATTTTTTTATAAACATAAAAACCACCCTTATCTTATATATAGAGTGGCTTTTTTTTTAAGTTCTATACCTTTAAAATTAATTATTAATTATAGTATTTTCATTAATGTTAACGGTGTTTACTGTATTATTCTCTTTTGCTTGTTTATCCTCTTCTTCTTTTAATGTTTCTAATTTATTTATTAATTCTTGTAATTTCTTTAAGTCTTTTCCAATCATTTCCCAGTCGTTATTGTTTGATGAATTTTCTAAGTTTGTATTGGCCTTTATAATTTCAGTAACTAAGTCATCAATTGTATCTGTATTTTCTACTTCAATAGATACTACGGACTGTGATAATAAATTTTCTATTGCACTTTCTAAAGTATCTCCCATAGCAACTTTATTATCACACGCTACAACTACTTTTTTTAATATAGGAGTGCTTTTTGCTTCATTTAGCGATACCTGATAAATGGATTCAACATACAAAATTGTGTTATTTATAGGAATAGCTATCATATTTTTTGTTGTTCTTGTTCCTGTTACAGATAAACTTTCTAATTCTTTTGATATTCTTTCATCTTGGTTAAGCAAAGTATCTAACTGCATTGGCCCTAATATATTACTATCTCCGTGAGAATTTATATAGTTTTAATTTTGCAGTTCCGTTTGAATCGTAAGTTCCAACTAAGTATGCTCTTAAATTTTGTTTATCTAAATCAGTGTATGTTTGAACAAGACCTAATTCACATTTTTCTGAATCGCTTGTTTTTAACATTGTATAGTATGGTAACTGAGCTGTACCTTTTGTTGAAACTGAAGTTGCTGATTTTGATATTTTTGCTATTTCCCAAACATCATCGCTTCTATATAATACATCTGTGCTAACATTATGGTACATTTCTAACATTGATGCTTGTATGTTATATAGAAATTCCGGATATGTAAAATGTTTTGCTATATCTTGAGGTATAGTTGCATTTAAATCCATAAATAAGTTTGGATAAATGTTTCTATATGCCATAATTATTGGGTCTGATTTATCTGTTATGTAAAAGTTCATTGTTCCGTCGTATGCATTAATTAATACTTTTACGGAATTTCTAATATAATTAATTTGCTTTCTAACACCGGTCGTGTTCTATTGTTATATATTGTGAATATGGATATTTATCTGTAACTGTGTAGGCATCTAATACCCATACTAATTGACCGTCATCTGTTACTACTAAATATGGATTTTCATCATAAATTAGGTATGGCATAATTGCTTTTGCTCGTGATATAATGTTTCGGTTAATTAATATTTTACTGCCACTTGTCATATTACTTGAAAATGCTAAATTTACATCTTTTTCTTTAATTGCCATTATTATTCTATCTATAAAGTTTAGTTTAAGCCCTGCATTGCCAGAGTATGAATATTCAGCATTTTGCGATGTTGTAGTTGGATAGTCAAACTCTGCTTTGTTTTCAGTATTTGTTACAATTGTGTTGTTGGTTTCTAATCCAAAATATATTCGTGGTTGTTTTATGTTTATTGCTTGGTTTTGCGATGAAAAGTCCTTTTGTAGGTATTTTATATTTCCAGCTTCGTCTGTTGAAGTTGCTGATGTTACAACTGCACCAAATCCGTGTGTGTATTCGTATGTTTTATTATTGTATGTCCTATCTCCCCCACTTACAATTTCTCTTGGAGAGATATATACTAATTCATCTTTTCCATTTATATTGTATTTTCCTATGTCTGCATTTTTATATGTATAATATCCTGTGCTTGTTTGAGCTACTTGTAATGTTTTTAATGTAATATCTTCATTTACTATTGCTATATTATCAATAACTTCTGAGTTGTTTTTTATTTCTTCTAAATTTGATGATTCTTCGCTATCACTAATATTTACTTCATCTATTTTTATACCATATGCTTGTTTTGTGTTATCTATGTTGTAAGATAAATATTGCTTTTCTTTATCTAGTTCATTGGTATTAATATAAATTACTTTAAATCCTACCATAAGTATAAATAATAGTACTAAATATGAAGGAACTATTGAAATTGATGTTATTACTTTTTTGTTATTTTTATTTTTAAAAGCGTTAATTGCTCTAATAACGGCTACAATTATTATAATTGCAAATAGTCTGTATCCCCATAGTTTAATAGTAACATCTGTAATTCCTGCACCGTAAATTGCTGTTGAGTTATCATCATTTAGTATTAAGAATTTATCTGTTAGCATACATTGCGTTGTAATTAATATATAGGCTGATATTCCAATTGCTATTAAAATTAGGCTTGTAGTAAGTTGTTTAAAAAATTTGCTTTTCTTCAAAGTTTGAGCGTTTATTCCGTCAAAGTATATGTTGAATACTGCTATATGATATATTGTTGCATATATTGCAAGACCTACTACTATTCCTATAAAATAAATTATTAGCATTTGTATAAATGGAATTTCAAATATATAGAAACCGATGTCTAATTTAAAAATTGGGTCATTCATACCAAACCACGCTTTATTTACAAATAGTTCAACGTTTTCTTTCATTATTCCAGATATTATAACGCTTACTATTACTGATAAGATGAATGCTATTGATTTGCTAGGTAATTTGGGCATTTCTTTTTTCTCTTCATCAAAGAAGGCTTTTAGGCCTTTTTTGATGTTTCTGTTTGCCAATGTAATTGATATAAATAATATAATAAAATTAACTCCAATTATTGAATATTTATATTTTAAGTTTGTTATAAATACTTCTTTAAATTTTTCGCCTATTTCAACAGTTTCTAAGTAATTTCCTCTATATGATATATAAGCAAATATTCCTGCTATTATTGTAAAAATTATTACTAATATTACTCTTATTCTAATTTTTTTCTCTTTTTTTGGTTCTTCTTTTATGTTAGTATCTACTTTTTGTTCTTCTTGCATATATTTCTTTCCTCCTATAATATTGCTTTAATAAAATCTTCTGCATTAAATATTTCCATATCATCTATTTGCTCGCCTACACCAATAAATTTAACTGGAATTTTGTTTTCATCTACAATTCCTATTACTACTCCGCCTTTTGCTGTACCGTCTAGTTTAGTTAATACAATGCCAGTTAAGTTTGTTGTTTCTTTGAAGGCTTTTACTTGAGAAATTGCATTTTGACCTGTTGTTGCATCTAATACTAATAGTACTTCTTTTGATGAGTCTGGTAGTTCTTTTGTTATAACTCTGTTTATTTTTTCTAGCTCGTCCATTAAGTATTTTTTATTATGTAATCTTCCAGCTGTATCACAAATTAAAACATCTGCATTTGTTTCTTTTGTTATTTTTATTGCTTCATATACAACAGATGCAGGGTCTGCTCCTTCGTCCTTTTTTACCATTTCACAATTTGCTCTTTTTGCCCATATTTCTAGTTGTTCTACGGCTGCTGCACGAAATGTATCTGCTGCTGCTATTACAATTTTTTTGCCATCTTTCTTTAATCTATTTGCAATTTTTCCAATTGAAGTGGTTTTACCTACTCCATTTACTCCTACTATTAAAATAACAGATGGTTTTGTGTTTAGTTGCAATTGGTTATCAATATTTAATATATTCTGCATTTCTTCTCGTAATGCTTGCTTTACTTCTTCTGCATCTTTTATGTTTTGTTTTTTTATTCTGTCTCTTAATTTTGAAATTATATTTACTGATGTTTCCATTCCTATATCTGACATTATTAATATTTCTTCTAATTCTTCTAGTAGTTCTTCATCTACTTTTCGAAATACACTAAATGCATTATTTATTTTTTCATCGAATGATGTTTTGGTTTTGCTTAGGCCTTGTTTTAATTTATCGAAAAATCCCACTATTTAGTCCTCGCTTTCTTTTGATTTTAATAATAATTAGTATAACATATAATTATTTATTTTTATAGTGTTTTTGTGAAATTTTAAGAAAAAAATAGCAGACGATAAAAAAGAATCTACACTTCTATTCATCTAGTAATAATTTTGCATAATAAGTTTCTTTTAATATTTTATAAATGTTATACCTATGATAAAAAACTTTAAAAAATAGTCAACTTTTTTCATAAATTTGAAAAAAGTTGACTATACTATTGTAAAATAGTATAATAGTTATAGGAGTTGATTGGTAATGGAAAGAATACAAAGAGAAGATTATATGTCGATTTTAAAAAATTTTAAAGATAAGCAAATTATAAAGGTTATTACAGGAATTAGGAGATGTGGCAAATCTACACTTTTAGAATTGTTTCAAGATTATTTAAGGCATAGTGGTGTTGAAGAAAATCAAATTGTATATATTAATTTCGAAAATGCAGATTATGAAGATTTGCTAGATAGAAAAAAGTTGTATGAGTACTTAAAAAGTAAATTGGTTAACAATAAAAAAACATATATTTTTTTAGATGAAATACAAAATGTATTTGAATTTGAAAAAACTGTAGATAGTCTTTTTATTAATAAAAATGTTGATTTATATATTACAGGTTCTAATGCATATTTACTATCATCTGAACTTGCTACACTTCTTACAGGAAGATATATAGAAATTAAAATGTTACCTTTATCTTTTAAAGAATATTTATCTGCTTTTGAAGATAAAACAGATATAACTAGAAAATATAGAAATTATTTGCAATATAGTTCTTTTCCACAAGCTATAGAATTGTATAAAATAAATCCTAATAATATAGATTTGTTTTTGGATGGTATATATAATACTATTTTATTCAAGGATGTTATGAGAAGAAGAGGAATAACTGATAAGTTAGTACTAGAGCGAGTTACAAAATTTATATATGATAATATAGGAAATAGGTCAAGTATAAAGAAAATTAGTGATAATATAGAGGGCTTGTCAAAAAATAATTCTTATAATACTGTTGCAAGTTATGTAGATGCATTAATTGATAGCTATATGGTATATAAGGTAAATAGATATGATATTAAAGGCAAAGATTTACTAAAAACTCAAGAAAAGTATTATGTTATTGATATAGGGTTAAGATATCATATTTTAGGAAAAAATACAGATAGAGATATGGGTCATATATTAGAAAATATTGTTTATCTTGAATTATTAAGAAGAGGCTATAATGTTTATATAGGAAAATTAGATGAAATGGAGATAGATTTTATTGCACAAGGTTATAATGACACAGTGTACTATCAAGTTGCTTTAACTACAAGAGATACTAATACTTTACAAAGAGAACTTTTTCCACTTAGGAAAATTAATGATAACTATCCTAAAATTATATTGACTATGGATGATGACCCTATTGCTGATTTTGAAGGTATAAAGAAAATTAATGTAATAGATTGGTTACTGGAGTAAGGTAAAATTTAAAATAATTTTTTTAAAAAAATTACAATATTTGCGTACTTTTTTTAATTTAGTGGTATAATTACAAAGTATAAAAACAAAAGAAATGGAGTTGATTTTCAATGTCAAATGCAAAAGATGAAGTAAATATTGAAAAGTCCTATGGAATGGAAAGTTCTTTAGGTAAAGAAGAATTTTTGAAGTCTTTTGATATTAACGAAGCGGGCTTAAGTTCTGACGAGGCTATAAGTCTTATTCAAAAAAATGGATTAAATGAAATTAAACAAGCAAAGCCTAAAAAATGGTACAACTACTTTTTTGAAAGTTTATTTAGTCCTTTTAATAGTATTTTATTAGGAATTTCTTGTATTCTATTTTATACTGATGTATATCTTGCAGAAGTTCCTAGCTATGCAAATATTATTGTTATTGCAATATTAGTTATAGCAAGTACTCTTTTAGAATTTTTTGAAGAGTATAATTCAAATAAGGCTGCTGAAAAACTAAAAGAACTTGTTGCAACTACAACTACTGTTATAAGGGACGGAAAAGAAATTCAAATTCCAATAAAAGAGGTTTGCTTAGGCGATATTGTAATTTTATCTGCTGGTAGCTTAATTCCAGCTGATATTAGAATTTTAGAAACAAAAGACTTATATGTTGGTCAATCTTCTTTAACTGGTGAATCTGATGCTGTAAAAAAGTCGGATACACTAGATATATCTTTAGAAGAATTAGATAGTATATCAGATTTAAATAATATTTGCTTTATGGGAACAAATGTTATTAGTGGAAGTGCAAAAGGTGCTGTTATAAAAACGGCAGATGATACTTATTTTGGAAAAGTTGCTCATACTATATCTAGCGACAAGCCAAAATCTGCATTTCAAAAAGGAATTGAAAATATAAGTAAATTGCTAATACGCTTTATGCTTATACTTATACCAATAGTATTTATTTTAAATGTAAATAAACATAGCACAGTTACAGCTTTTACATTTGCTGTTGCAATAGCTATATGCATTACTCCCCTACTTCTACCAGTTATTCTTTCATCTAGCCTTTCAAAAGGTGCTGTAAGAATGTCTAAAAAGAAAACGATTGTTAAAAAACTTGATGCTATACAAAGTTTTGGTTCAATTAATATTTTATGTACGGATAAAACAGGAACACTTACTGAAGATAAAATAGTGTTAGAAAAATATTTAGATATACAAGGGCAAGAAGATTTTCGTGTATTAAAGCACGCATTTTTAAATGCGTATTTTCAAACTGGCTTGAAAAGTAATATTGACGAAGCAGTTGTAAATAGAGCATTACAAAATGGTATGGGTGATTTGTCAGATAAATATAAATTAATAGATGAAATTCCATTTGATTTTACACGTAGACGTTTATCTGTAGTTGTTAGCGATGGAAATAAAAAGCAATTAATTACAAAAGGTGCTGTTGAAGAAATTCTTAATATTTGTTCTATGGTGGATTATAAAGGCGATATTTCTCCTATTACAAAGCAAATTAAGGATAATATAAAACAAATATCTAAAGAACTTAATAAAGATGGTTTGAGAGTAATTGCTGTTTGTCAAAAAAATGATATTAATGATATTACTAAATTTAGTATTGATGATGAAAAGAATATGGTTTTACTAGGTTTCATTGGCTTTTTAGACCCTCCAAAAGAAAGTGCTAAATCTGCTATTGAAAAGCTAAATGCTGCCGGTATACGTGTTATGGTATTAACTGGAGATAACCTTGAAGTTACAAAGTGTATATGTAAGAAAGTTGGTATTAATTCAAAAACTATTATTGAAGGTAAACAGCTTGAAAAATTATCTGATTCAGGTGTGTTGAGGCTATTAAAAAAATGTAACATTTTTGTTAAGCTTTCGCCTATTCAAAAAGCAAGAATTGTTAGATTATTACACGAATCAGATAATGTAGTAGGATATATGGGCGATGGTATTAATGATGCTCCTTCTTTAATAAATTCAGATGTTGGTATTTCTGTTGATACTGCTGTTGATATTGCAAAAGAGTCTGCAGATATTATTTTACTTGAAAAAGATTTACACGTTTTGCTAGATGGCGTAACTGAGCGGTAGAAAGACTTTTGCTAATTTAATGAAGTATATAAAACTTTCAACAAGTTTTAACTTTGGTGAAGTTGTTTCTGTTATTATTGCTAGTGTATTGCTACCATTTTTACCAGAAACGCCGATACAATTATTAGTAGAAGGATTACTTTATGATTTTGGTCAATTAACATTGCCTTTTGATAATGTTGATGCTGAATATTTAAAGAAACCTAGAAAATTTAATATTACAAGTTTAAAGAATTTTATGCTTTTTATGGGGCCTGTAAGTTCTGTATTTGATTTATTAGTTTTTGCAGTATTATTACTTGTATTTAAGTTAAAGGATGTAGCTACTTTCCAAACAATTTGGTTTTCATATAGTATTGTTTCTAATTTGCTTGGTATGCATATTATTAGAACTGCTAAAATACCTTTTATACAAAGTAATGCACATAAATTTGTATATTTTTCATCAATTTTGCTTGCAATTTTAGGTGTGGTAATACCATTTACTTGGCTTGGTGAATTAATTGGTCTTGTACCTATACCAGCAATGTTTATGCCAGTTATTGTGGGAGTTCCTATTTTATATTGTTTTGTTGCTATGATTGCTAAGAAGATATATATTAAGAAATATGGCGAATGGATATAAAATATATGGTATTATAAAAGCCAGCGTTTTACGCTGGCTTTGTTTATAGTTTATGTTATCTACCATCTCTATCCGAACTTCTAGTATTTCTACTTGAATTTTGGGCATTGCGTATGGCTTCTGTTGTATCTGAACCTTTTAGTCTTCCTCCTTCTGAAAGGCGGGCTTCAAATTTTCTATGTGCATCTTGTGCACTTGTTACTACAGTATTGTCTTTGACTTGTCGTGAATTCATAAATTCTGTATCTTTGTCCAACTGCAAATTTTCTATACTAACGTCTACCTTTCCATTTTCTACTTCCATATCATTTAGCACTCTAGCTCGGTCTTTTATGTTAGTATCGTTTATTCCAATATTAACTGAGCTATTTCCTGAAATATTCATATCATTTAAAGTTTGAGATTGTCCACTCATAGATGACCTCTTGATATTTATTTCTGCATTACTTTTACCTGAAACTGTTAATCCATTTAATACTTTAGCATTACCACTTATTTTGGTTCCACTCATATTTATTTTTACACCCATAGTATTTCTCCTCTCATATTTAATATTTCATAACTATATTAAATATAACATAAAATTAACATAATGTCAATAAAAAATGCATTATCCTTTAAAAATTCTTAAATTATTCCTTTTGCAAGTGAAGATTTTCCTCTTCCATTATATCCAAATATAATATTTTTTTGTTTAAATTCTTTTTCTGGTCCACTATAATTTTTAAATGATTTTTCATTCAAATTACATACTTTATTAATCATAATATCACCTTATTTACCACATTCAATAGGATTAGTTCCATAGTGTGGAATCAGTTTGCTATTTTTATTTTTTATATAAATTTTGAAATTTGCCACTGGTGGCAAATTTCAAAACATTAATTATTATTTTTTTCTTCAATTTCATCATCTGGTAATTTTTTTATATACAAATTTAATTCTTCTTCTGTCGGCAATTTCTCCATTATTTCTTT
>CANRAM010000057.1 GCA_947628605.1 uncultured Clostridia bacterium
ACTATTATTGTAATTACTAGAGCAATTAGTGTTATTCCTTTTTCTTTACTTTTGTTGCTTATTTTTAATATTATCATTTTCCGTTTATCCCCCTCATCTTTTGTTTTTACTGCTTTTCTAATATTAAAAATTTTATATTTTTCTCTTTTCTGTTACAATACCTTTACCTCTTTCCTCTAGTAATAAATTTGCATAATATGTTACTATTTTTCCATACCATATTACTCTTTCGACACCATCGTCGTTTTTTGCCGTAAAGTTCTTATATTCTTTTGCTCAGTAAAAAAGAGTAAAAATTTTTCACAAAGGAGATTTTTTTTGAACAGAAGAGAAAAAAAGAAATAAAATGCTAGATAGATACAAATAAGAGGACAATATTATCATATAATAATAGATGGAACAGGATTGAGACAAAAGCCTTCAAGAGATAAGCCAACAAATGAAAACATAGCTTATCTCAAAAATCACAAATCTAACAGCACTAAGAAAAGTACAGTTAAGATTTTATTGAATAACGAAATGTGAACAATTAGTTAAATTACTATATATTACCAGCAAAATTGTGTTATAGCCTTTAAAAATGATATTTACTCTTTTTTACTGACTAATAAATAGTAAAAAGTAAGAAGATGCTATAAAGTAAACATCTTCTTATTTTTTAATAATTTTTATTATATTATGTATGTCAAATATCGTGCTTAATCTAAACTTGGAGCATCTACAGGACAAACTCCTGCACAAGTTCCACATTCTATGCACGCATTTTCGTCTATTTCATATTTTTCGCCATTATTTTTTATACATTCTACTGGACAATTTGCTGCACAAGCTCCACAACTAATACATTTATCTGTAATTTTATATGCCATATTTTTCGCCTCCTTTATTGTTACATTTTATTTATAAATTAAATTTTTATAACTAATTTATATATTATCCATTTCTTGCAAATCTTGTTCTTCTAATTTTTCTAATTTTTTTAGTTCCTTTAACTCTTCTTTATCAATTCCTTGCATTTCGTCTTTTTCTTCTACATCTTTTATAATTTCTAAGTCTTCTTTATTAAATTTCTTGTAGTAATATCCTTCTTTATCTTTAAATTTTACTCTAATTTTTTCTTTTAATATTTCAATAGAATCAACTACTCCTTCCCCATCCTCTTTTACTTTTACAATTGCTCCTACTTTTGGAAGTTTTGCTAATTTTTCTTCATAAACATCTTGTTCATATTTTAAACAACACATTAATCTACCACAATTGCCAGATATTTTTGAAGGATTAAGTGAAATATTTTGTTCTTTTGCCATTTTTATAGATACTGTTTCAAAATTACCCAAGAATGAGCAACAACATAGTTGTCTACCACATATTCCATTGCCACCAATTCTTTTTACTTCATCCCTTACTCCTATTTGACGAAGTTCTATTCTCGTTTTAAAAATTGCTGCTAGGTCTTTTACTAAGTCCCTAAAGTCTATTCTTCCTTCTGCTGTAAAATAAAATAATACTTTGCTATTATCAAATTTATATTCTACATCTATTAAATTCATATCTAACTTATGTTTTTTTATTTGTTCTAAACAAATATTATATGCCTCTTTTTCTTTTTTCTTGTTTTCTTCATTATGTTTTTTATCTTTATATGTAGCTACTCTAATTATCGGCTTTAAATCTGATTCTATTTTTTCATCTGGAATATGTCTATTTGCTATAACTACTTCTGCATACTCTTCTCCCATAGATGTTTCTACTATTACATATTGCCCTTTTTCTATTTTATTATCTTTAGGGTCGAAAAAATAAATTTTACCTGGTCTTTTAAATCTTACTCCTATAATTTCTTTCAAAATATTATTCCTCCCATATTTTAAATAACATATTATCTATAGTCATATCATAATTACTATTTTGTTGCAACCTTTTTTTGGTTTCTTCTATTACTTTTATATATTCTATATATTTTAAATTTTGCGTAATTTTTTCTGACATTATTATATTTATATAATCTAGTAATTCAAATATATTTTCTTTATCATATAAAAAATCTAGTTTGTTTACTACATCTAATAATTTAAAATCTTCTATTTTAGAAAATATTTGCGACACTTTTTCATATTGCTCCTTGTTTTTATTTACATTAATTGCTTTTTCTATACTTCCTTCACACGCTTTTAAAAGTTTCGGTTCTAATGTAATTCCTTCTTTTTCTTTTAAGAAATTATATAAAACATCATCTTGTATTTTATGAAATATTATTTTCATACATCTAGATTTTATTGTATTTAAGAACATACCTTCGTTTGAACCTGTCATAATTATTGTTGTAAATTTGGGCGGTTCTTCTAATGTTTTTAATAAACAATTTCCTGCTTCTTTTGTCATATAATCTGCATTTTTTATTATATAAACTTTTTTACTAGATATAATTGGTTTTTCTAATACTTTTTCCCCGCATATTTCTAATCTTTTCTATTTTTATTGTTCCATTTTCTGGCTCTATAATATTCAAATCTGGATGGTTATTATTATCTATTTCAAGGCAAGATTTACATTGATTGCACGGTTTACTTCCGAACACCTTCACATAAAATCATTTTTGCAAATTCAATTGCAAAAAGAGTTTTTCCTACACCACTTGGGCCTAAAAACATATAACTGTGTGTTAATTTTCCTGTTTTTATTGCATTGTTTAGTATGTTTTTTACATCTTCATTTCCAATGATGTTTTCAAAACTCACTACTATCTAAACCTTCTTTCTATCGTATTATTTTACTTTTCCAAATAAGTTTAAAGGCCAAAAACGAATCCATACCTTGCTTTCTAATCTTTCTAAAGGTATGCAACCAAATCTCCTTGAATCTGTACTTTGGCCTCTATTATCGCCTAATACATATATTGCATTTTCTGGCACTGTTATATCTATAAATGCTCCATCTGCATCTTCTGTTACAACATCTGGCTTTAAGTAGTCTTCTTTAAGTTCTTCTCCATTTATATATACTTTTCCATTTTCTATTTTTACGTGCTCTCCTGGTAAGCCTATAACTCTTTTTATGTAACTATCCTTTCCAATTTCTAATATATAATATCTAAATTTTGAGAATATATTGTTTATATTGTGATTATATTCTGCTATAGGATTTTCTAAATTTGCTTCTGTTTCTAGCACGTGACTATTAGAAGGTGCTTCAAAGGTAACAATATCTCCTCTTTTTGGCGTACCGTGAAAAGTACGAATTGTTCTATTTAAAATAAGTCGTTGTCCTGGCTCTAAAGTTGGACGCATTGATGGTTGTTGTACAATTGTTGGTGTTCCTATAAAATATCTAACTAATAATGCTAATACTACCGCAATTACTATGCAATAAACCCATTCTAAGATTTCTTTTATATTGAATTTTCCCTCGTTATCCATTTTCATTCTTCCTTTCCGTTTGCATACAATATTATATATTAATTTATTAGTTTTATCAATATTTTTTCTTTTATTTGTTAATTCTTCGTTTTTTTTGTTGGTATTCTTATTACTACTTCTGTTCCTTTTCCTTGTTCACTTTTTATATCTATACTTCCGTCGTTTTTATCAAGTATTTCTTTGGCTATTGATAATCCCAATCCTGTTCCACCCATTTCTCTAGTACGTGCTTTATCTACTCTATAAAATCTTTCAAAAATTCTTGCTAGGTCTTTCTCTGGAATTCCTAAACCATTATCTATTACTTTTATATATGCATCGTTATATACAAATCCTACATATATTTTTATGTGACCACCTTCTTTTGTATATTTTATGCTGTTTGTTAATACATTTAATACTACTCTTTCTATTCCGTATTTATCTGCATATACAGGTGGTACATTGGCTGTTACAAAGCATTCTACATTGTGCTTTTTTTTGTCTATTTCTATTTGCACTTTTTCTTGGCATTGTTTTACAAGTTCTCCTAAATCAAATTCTTCTTTTTGTACTTTCACTTTATTGCTATCGAATCTTGATAATGCTAATAAATCTGTAACAAGTTTTGCCATTCTTCTTGCTTCTGAAGCTATTACGTTTAAGAATTTCTCTTGTGTTTGTTTATCATATTCTCCCTCAAGTAATGTATCTGCATATCCCATTATTGAAGTAATTGGTGTTTTTAATTCGTGTGATACATCTGCTACAAACTCTTTTCGCATATTGTCTAGTTTTACGTGTTCTGTAATGTCTTGTATAACTACCATTACTCCGGCAGGTCTATCAAATTCGTCTTTTAGTGATGCAAAGAATAAGTTAATATGTTTATCTCCTATACTAATTCTTTCTTCTGAGGATGTCCAATCTTCTAAATAAATTAGTTTTTCCATATTGATTTCTATGTCTAGTCTTTTGAATATTTTTTCAAAGGTTTCATCTTCTGGCATAATTCTTAAAAGTCTTGTAGCAGCGGGGTTTACTAATATTATTTTTCCTTCCATATTAAATGCTATTATTCCATCTGTCATATGTAATAATATTGTTTCTATTTGTTTTTTCTGTCTTGATATTTCACTTAGATTTTCTTTTAATTCTGTTGTAACCATTCCAAGTGCCCCTGCTATTTCATCTACTTGCTTTTCTTCTTTTTTTTCTTCTATTTTTGTTTCTTCTCCTGTTGCAACTTTTTTAGCACTGTCTATTAGTCTATTTATTGGCAGTATTATTTTCATTATAACAAACATTGTTATTGCTGTTACTATAATTAAAAAGGCTATAATCATATATATTGATAGTACTTTACCGGTTATTTATTATTTCTAATAAATTTTGACTAATTTCTTGTATATTGTTTGTTGATGCTGAATTTAGATATACTGTTTTTAGATTTATTAAAAAATATGCACTTAAGAACGTCATTAAGATTACTGATATTATTGTTAATATCAATATTATTTTTATTTGTACATTTTTTATCATTATTATAATCCCTTTCTTATATTGGGTAAAAGTTTTTTTAGGTCGAAAGTTTTTTATCTTTCGACCTAATATTTTAGTTTGAAGCTATATAATATCCTACTCCTCTTTTTGTTATTAATATTTTTGGAGCTGATGTGTCTTTCTCTATTTTTTCTCTAATTCTTCTTACTGTAACGTCTACTGTTCTAATGTCACCATAGTATTCATATCCCCAAACTTTTTCAAGTAAAACTTCTCTTGTAATAACTTGACCTGGTTGATTTGCTAAGTATTTTAAAACTTCGAATTCTCTTAATGTTAAATCTACTACTTCTCCTTTTACTTTTACTTCAAATTTATCTAAATCTAAACTTAAATCTCCTACTATTATTTTTTTGGTGTTATCTTCTTTTTCTGGCTTTGTACTAGTAATTGATGTTACTTCTGCTTTTCTTAGGTTTGCTTTTATTCTTGCCATTAACTCCCTTACACTAAAAGGTTTTGTTACATAATCGTCTGCTCCTAATTCTAGACCTAAAATTTTATCTATTTCTTCATCTTTAGCTGTTAACATTAATATTGGCACATTTAATGTGTGTCTAATTCTTTTGCATACTGCTAGGCCGTCCATTTTTGGTAGCATAATGTCTAGTAGTATTAAATCTGGTTTTTGATTAAGTGCTATATCCACTGCTGTTAAACCATCATTTGCTTGTAATGTATTATATCCTTCTTTTTCTAAGTTATATACTAGAATGTCTACAATATGTTGTTCGTCATCAACGATTAATATTGTTTTTTTATCTTTATCAATAACTTCTTCCATAAGGTTACACCTCAATTTCTTTTTTATATACATATTAAAATATATCATAGATATTTATTTTCTACAATAGTTTTTATATATTTTTCTTTTAATCTGTTATGTCTCCTAGTACCATATTTAATAGTGCCATTCTTATGTATACCCCATTTTGGATTTGTTTGAATATTTTAGATTTTTCACATTCTACTACATCATCTGCTATTTCTACTCCTCTGTTAAATGGTGCTGGATGCATTATTATTGATGTATCTTTCATTTTATTTACACGTTCTTTATTCATTCCGTATAAACTATGATATTCTTCTACTGTTTGTATGCTTGAAGTTGCATGTCTTTCGTGTTGTACTCTTAATAGCATAACAATGTCTACGTGGTCTATTATATCATCTAGTTGAACGTATGAGTATCCTTCTTCTTTATATTCGTCTGGTGCTGATGTGTATACTGTCATTCCTAATTTTTCCATCACTTTTATGTTTGTATGTGCTACTCTTGAATGTCTAATGTCTCCTACTATTACTGCTTTTAGTCCTTCAAATTTGCCAAATTGCTGTCTTATTGTTAATAGGTCTAATAATGATTGTGAAGGATGATTTCCTGTTCCGTCACCTGCATTTAGTATTGGTATATTTATTTTCCCCAATAATTGATTATAATATTCATTTTCTGTATGTCTTATTACCACTGCATTAACTCCAAACATTTCAAATGTTTTTACTGTATCGTATAGGCTTTCTCCTTTTTTTAAACTTGAATTTCCTGCATCAAAATTTTGAGTTTTACACCCTAATTTTAGTGCTGCCATATCAAAGCTATAATGTGTTCTTGTAGAAGGCTCAAAAAATAAATTAGCAACAACTTTTTGGCCGTTTATAGTCTACTTTCTTTCCTTTTTTAAATTCTTCTGCTAGGTCTAGTATTTGGTTAATTTCTTCAACTGAAAAATCATCTAAACTTAAAATATTCATATTATCCTCCATTTTCTACATTTTTATTATTTTAACACTATATTTTGATTTATACAAGTTTTTTTTTGGAATTATCTAGAATAAAGGGTTATATTCGAAATAATTTATTAACAATAAAATTTAATTTTATCTATACTTTCTATTTTATAATATTCTGCCCATTTAGATATAATTAAAAAATAGTGTCTTGAAACGACAGCTAATAATTTATTTAATTCATTTTTTGGTATTCTGCTATTATTATTTGCTATTATACACCCTCCTGTTTTAGTTAACCAAATTTTTGTAGCATTTCCGTGTTAATTTTCCTTTTGAAATATGAATATGAATAGGTTCATTATTTTCATTAGACCAAAAATATATTTTGTAACCGATAACATTCAAATATATTAGGCAATTTTAAACCCTCCTTCTTTTGCATATTTATAAAATAAATCTGCACTGTTTTGAACAACTTTTTTAAAAAATTCTATTTCCTCCTTACTGTAATTTCCTTCCCATATTGTTACTTTGTAAGTCGGTAATTGTATTCTAACCGAATCAAATCCTTTTTCTGTTGGACGTTCAAAATGCACATCTATACATTCTATTTCATTTTCAACATATATATTTGAAAATACAACCTCTGTTTCATCTGCATATTTAACATATGGATACATCATTACTAATCACTCTCCTATTTTTTATTTAACTCTGAACTAAAAGGCACATTTTTCCTTTCACTCTATTGCTATTATATCATTATTATTAAATTTTTACTATATTTTATTACAATTTTAAATTATATAACAAAAAGACTAGAAATTTTTATAATTTCGTAGTCTTTGCTTTTTTTAATAAGGGCATAGTATCGGACTTTCACCATTTTGCTACTAGAACGATACTACTGTTTATGTGTTTATGACTTAAGAACGATTTTCTATAATTATAGTATTTGCTTAAGCCACAGGAATTAAATCTCTTTGATACAAATTCACTCGGTGTTCTCCGTAAAGATACACCCTTCTGGAATGAATTACCTTCTAATTCTTGTGTATCGAAGTGGGCTCACAAGACTAACACTGTGCGGAAACCGTTATTGTAGTTCGGTTTGCCGGTATTACGATTGAATGCAAACACTCCTGCATTGGCTCCATTATTCCAATTGCCTCCGGCGGTAGAAGAACGGGTTGGTCTCCTCTGGAAAGTTCGAATAGCTACGATTTAATCCCTTTTAGGGTCTTTTCTATAATTCCATTTTAGGTTACAAACTAGAACAAGACCCTATTTAGTGTTTCTCCTTTGTTGTTATCCTTTCTATTTCTCAATTGCAATTGTCTATCTTTGAATGTGTATATCGCCTTACACCATAAAATAATCGGTGGGGCAATATTGCCCCATACTAATAAATAAGGTGTTATTTTTGGGCTCCCTTAAAGGGAGCCCGTTTACTCAGGAATTACTTTTTCTCCCGTAATATAATTTTATACAATTTTTAAGTTTGTGCAGATTAAAGGGAAAAAGGGGTTCGAGGTCACTTCAAAGTGGGCTCACAAGACTAACACTGCGCGGAAACCGTTACTGAAGATCGGTTTGCCGGTACTACGAAGGAAAGCAAACACTCCTGCATAGGCTCCATTAAACCAAGCGCCTCCGGCGGTAGAAGAACGGGTAGGACTCCTCTGGAAAGTTCGAAGAGCTACCTGTCGTTACGCTACCTTGTTTCGGCCAACTACCTGAAGTACCAGTGCCCGTCGTTGACGTTTCTTTTACTGCATCTCCTTTTACAGTTAAACTACTATAATCTGCTTCATATTTTGTTCTATATTGGTCACTTGCTTTTCCATCAGTATTACCATTAAAATTAGTACTTCCATAAGTACTCAAACCACTAGAACTTTTTACGTATGATGCCATTACTTCCCAAACTCCACCACTCATATCATATACTCCTGTTGTATTTCCAGTAGTACTTGCATTCTGTCCTTCTGTGCTTGTCCAACCATTTGCTGCTGATGGCGTACCTGAATCTGTTATATAGTTTGTTGATGTAACAATTTGTTGACTAGCATCTGTTGTACTTGCACCATATCCTGTTATTGCATATATTTTGTTGTTACCATTTGCTGTTATATTATTTATATTCATTTCTTGACCTATTCCAGTGTGTTTATCCCAAGATAAGTATGCTACTGCTCCCCATTCACTATTTTTTGTCATATGTGTATCTACTCCACTAGTAAATCCATATGGATTGCTTCCATCATTATTCATATTTTGACATAAGTTAAAAATGTCATCTACACATATATTATTATAACTTGGTCTGTTTGGTTGGAATACTGGAAATATTATATCTTTTCCTATACTTAATGCGGAATCACCATAGTAATAATTCTTATCGTTAGGCGATGTAGTATTTACTTTAGAATATTGTAATCCTACATTTTGACCACTACCTTTTTCTGGATATGCTGCTTCGAATTTTGCCATCCAGAACCCTGCTATATCACTACTCCATTCTCCATTTGCATAACTTGTACTTGAACCATTACAAAATGCTGGATGCACTATATATGTATTTGCATCTGTAGATGAACCTACATTTTGGCTATTTAATCTTTTTATTGTTATGTTTGATGTTTGTGTTGTTCCATCACTAAGTGTGTCTGCAGGTTCATCGCTTGTTCCTTTTAAAAATACTATATTTATTGTTTCACTTGCACTATCTAATTTATATGCAAATCTTGGTATCCATACCCATAAACTTCCATCATTTGATTTTGCATTTGCCCATTTTGCATTATAATAATCATACCAATTATCTGTATCCTCTCCTACTTGAGTTATAGTTCCTCCGTCTACTGTTACAGGTTTCAAACTACTTGTTAAACGTGGCTTATTTACTTTTTCACTTTCTTCAAATCCTACGGTTAAATCTGGTACTGGGTCACTTAAACCTAGTCCATTTAG
>CANRAM010000058.1 GCA_947628605.1 uncultured Clostridia bacterium
CAAGTTTATACATAGGTGAAATTTTCGCTAATAAAATAATCTTATTTTTTAGTGAAATTTTCAAAAATTATTGACACGATTTATTCGTCAAATTTTTATATGGGTATGTATAATATTAACCTAAACTAGTAAATCAGCTAATGTTTTGCTATCAACATATTCATTTATAACTTTATCTAGACCTTCCCAAAAAGTAAACGTTCTGCAACTTTCTTTTTTATCGCAACTTTCTTCTGTTACGCACATAATTGGTGCTAAATCTCCTTCAGTAGCACGTAAAATATCTCCTACAATATATTCTTCTGGCTTTTTTGTTAATTTATATCCTCCATTATTTCCCCTTGCTGTTTGCAAATATCCTGCTTTATTTAATAATGCTACAATTTGTTCTAAATATTTCATAGAAATTCCTTGCCTTAACGCAATATCCTTTAACGATATAAAATCCCCTTTACTATTCAATGCTAAATCTATCATTACACTTAGTGCATATCTACCTTTTGTAGACACTTTCATATTCCATTACCCTCCAATTATTTTTTAAATTTTTTCATTGTTTCTACATAATTTGTAGCAGATACAATTCCGCTTCCAACTACCGCAATATCTACACCTACGTTTTTTACTTCATCTATATTATCTAGTTTCACTCCCCCATCTATTTCTATATCCATATCTATTTCATTTTCAAGAATATATTTTTTTATTTTTCTTACTTTATCTAAAGTTTCTGGAATTAACTTTTGACCACCTTTGCCTGGCACTACACTCATTACTAAAATCATATGAATATATGGCAAAAATTCATATATATTTTCTACATTTGTTATTGGGTTAATTGCTAAACCAACTTTTACATTGCTATTTTTAATATATTCTATTATTTTATATATATCTTCTTTATTTTTTAAAGCTTCATAATGAAAAGTAATTCTATTAGGATTAAATACTAAATATTCGTCTACATATTTTTTTACATCTTCTACCATAAGATGTACATCTAATGGAGTATTTGTAATTTGTTTTATAATATTTGTATATTCTTGCATTATACTAGATGTGTTGTTTTGTACAAATTTTCCATCCATAACATCTATGTGAAAATAATCTGTATGTGCTACTTCTAAATCGTAAAATTTTTTTATACTTTCTTCTTTATTTATGCTTAATATTGATGTAGATATTTCTACCATTTATGTTCCTCCCTATCTTTTAAATCTTCATAAATTTTTATATAGTTTTTATATCTCGAATTTGATATTTTACCATCTTCAAAAGCTTTCCTTATACCACATTCTTTT
Source organism: uncultured Clostridia bacterium (assembly GCA_947628605.1). Lineage (GTDB taxonomy): Bacteria > Bacillota > Clostridia > TANB77 > CAG-508 > RGIG8482. The sequence goes on from CANRAM010000058.1 coordinate 1,302, forward strand.
TCTTTTATATGCGTACACCCTACAAACTCACAATTTTTTTCATACTCTTTAAATTCTTTAAAACACTTATATAAGTTATTCTTTTCTATTTCATAAACATCAAATACTGCAAATCCTGGTGTGTCTGCTATATATGTATTCTCTTCTATTTTATATAATTTTATAGCTGTTGTTGTATTTTTTCCTTTACTGTTTTTACTAATTTCTCCCTCTTTGGTAATATCTGCATTAAATATTGCATTTAAAAGTGTTGACTTTCCAACTCCTGAATTGCCTGAAAATGCACAAATCGTTCCTTTTAGTTCATTATATAATTCATCTATTCCCTTTTTTTCCTTAGCATTTGTAATAAACACTTTATATCCTATTTGCGTATATATTTTTTGAATTTCTTGTATTTTTTCTTCTTTTTCTAAGTCACTTTTATTAATTACTATAAGTGCATCTATTCCTAACCATTCGCTAAAAGCTAATTGTTTATCTAACATTAATAAATCTGGTTTTGGTTTATTTGCAGATATTACATATACTAATTTATTTATATTTGCAAGTTTTGGTCTTTTTATATAATTATTTCTTTGTAATATTTCATTAATTACTGCTTTTTTTGTTTTTTCATCTATAATTTCTATATTTACTTTATCACCAACTACTGGTGAAATTTCTTTCTTTTTGAAATTTCCCCTTGCATTACATTCATATATGCAATTTTTCGTTTCTACTATATACATATTAGATATTATACTTATAATAAGCCCTGTTTGCATTTCTCCTCCCTATATTTCTATTCTAGTTCCAAGTTTTTCTTTTACAATTTTTTGTAATAATTCATTTTCTTTCTTTTCTAAATTAGCATCTTTTTCTAAAACTTGTATTGCTACACTTTGTGCCATTTTTAATATTGGCATATCTTGAAATAAATTTGCTATTTTAAATTCTGGTAAACCGTGTTGCTTTGTTCCAAAAAATTCTCCTGTTCCTCTTAGCTCTAAGTCTTTTTCTGAAATAACAAATCCATCATTTGTTTGTGTCATAACTTTCATACGCTCACGAATTATTTCAGAGTTTCCTTGATATTTTAATATACAATATGACTTATATTCTCCTCTTCCTACTCTTCCTCTTAATTGATGCAATTGTGCAAGTCCAAATCTTTCGGCATTTTCTATAACCATAATACTAGCATTAGGAACATTAACTCCTACCTCAATTACTGTTGTTGATATTAGTATGTCAAATTCTCCATTTTTAAATTTTTCCATAATTTCATCTTTTTCTTTTGGTCTCATCTTTCCGTGCAAATATTCTACTTTATAATCTTTAAATGTTTCGTTTTTATATTTAATAGCTAATTCAATTACAGAATTTAAGTCCATTTCTTCGTTTTCTTCTACTAATGGACATACTATATATGCTTGTCTTCCTTCATCTACTTGTTTTTTTATAAAATTATTTACTCTTTGGCTTAATCCTTTTGTTACTGCAAATGTATCTATTTTTTTTCTATTAGGAGGCAATTCATCTATTATTGATATATCTAAGTCTCCGTATAATATTAATGCAAGTGTTCTTGGAATTGGTGTTGCTGTCATTACCAATACATCTGGATTATTTCCTTTATTTGAAATTATTTTTCTTTGTCTTACTCCAAATCTATGTTGTTCATCTGTTATAACTAATCCTAAGTTTTTAAACACTACATTTTCCTCTAGTATTGCATGTGTTCCTATTAAAACATCTATTTCTCCACTTTCTAGTTTTTGTAGTATTTCTTCTTTTTTCTTTTTCGTAATTCCGCTTATTAGTAACTCACATTTTATTCCGAATTTGCTTAATATTTTAGTATATTCTTCCATATGTTGTGTTGCAAGAATGGCTGTTGGTGCCATAATTGCCATTTGATATCCACTTTTTACAGCTTTATATGCTGATATTATTGATACTACCGTTTTTCCGTGAACCAACATCTCCTTGTAGTAGTCTGTTCATCGGTTTATTTGATTCCATATCTAAATCTATTTCTTCAAGTACTTTTAGTTGTGCTTTTGTTAATTTAAATGGTAAATCGTTTATTACATCAGACATTTTAACACTCTTTTCAAATGTTATTCCTGTATTTTGAGTTGTATTTTTGTTTTTTAAATTTAAAAGTGCAAGTTGCATTCCAAATAGTTCTTCAAATACTAAACGTTTGCGTGCTTTTTCAAATTCTTCAAAGCTTTTAGGAAAATGTATACTTTTTATTGCTTCATTTATTCCTAATAAGTTATATTCTTTTAAAATATATTCTGGCAAAGTTTCTTCTATTTTATCATTAACTAAATTTAAGCCATTTTCTATTATTTGCCTTAACGTATTTTGTGATAGTTGATATGTTAAAGGATATATCGGAATAATTTTTCCTGTATTTTTTTTCTTACCTTCTTCATCAAATGTAGGGCTAATCATTTGAACTGTGTTGTCCTTTAGGGCAATTTTACCATAAAAAGAGTATTTTGCACCTAATGTGAATTTTTGTTTTAAATACGATTGATTATACCACGTAAGTATAGCACTTCCTGTATCATCTCTTATAATTAATTTATATATTGTCATATTTTTTCTTCTTGTTCTAATTTCGTTTACTCTAGATACACAAATTCCTTCAATTAAAGTTTCTTCTCCGTTTGTTACCTCAGAAATTTTCTTTGGTTTACTTCTGTCTTCATATTCACGTGGATAATATGTAATTAGGTCTTTTAAAGTATAAATTCCTATCTTATTAAGTAATATTACTCTGTTAGGACCTACTCCTTTAACAAATTTCACATCATCGTCTAAATTCACTTTTTTTCTCCTCTTTATTATTTTACTTTTTAAGAATACCATATTAGCTACATTTTGTAAAGTAACCTTTTAGTAAAGTTATTCAAGTAAAAAATTTATTATGTTTACTACTTCTATTCCTTCTATTTGCTTATTTTTTACATTATCCATTGTTAAAATAACCTTTTTATAATTATCTCTTATTGCCAATAAAGACTTTTTTTCTCGTTCTTCTACCTTTTCATCTAAAATACTTCTTGCTACTTGATAATATATTCTGTCATTAGGTTTAATAGCAACAAAGTCAATTTCAATATTATTATATTTTCCTACATAAACTTCATATCCGTCTACGAAGTAATTCAATATATATTAGGTTTTCTAAACTACTGCCACTATCATAAGATGATAATCCTGCTACAATATTTTTTAATCCATTATCTACAAAATAATACTTTCCTTGTGTTTTTAATAGTTGTTTTCCTTTTAATTCATATCGTGGAACTCTATATATAAAATAAGCATTTTCAATCATCCTTAAGTATGAATCTACAGTTTCGTTTGTAACTGCACTACCATTTTTTTGCAAAAATTCCGCAATGTTATTGGGTGTTGTTAAATTTCCAATGCACGATGCAATATATTTTATGAGGTTGTCTAAGAATACAATATCTTTTATTTTATTTCTTGATATAACATCTTTTTTTAAAACTACTTCCTTAATATCTGTTAAATAATTAATTATTAATTCTTCATTATCTTTCATATTAACAATCATTGGCAGACCACCAAATTTTAAATATTTATCGAACTTATCATATTCGTTTTCTCCTTCTTTAAATGGATATTCTGCTATAAATTCTTTAAATGAAAATGGATATATTTTTATTGTTAAAACTCTACCTGCAAGTAATGTTGTTAATTCACTAGATAAAAGATATGCATTTGAACCAGTAATATAAATATCGCAATCAATATCAACTAACAATGAATTTACAGCTTTTTCCCAATTTTCTACATTTTGAACTTCATCTAATAAAATGTAATTTTTTCCTTTTGCAATATGTTGTTTTATGTATAAGTATAAATCTTCATAGTTTTTTATCGAATACCAGTCAGCACTTTCAAAATTCATATATATTATATTTTTTTCTAATATTCCTTCTGAAAGTAAATATTCTTTGTATTGCAATAATAATGTACTTTTTCCGCTTCTTCTAACTCCTGTTATTACCTTTATCAAATTCAAATCCTTACTTGCTATTAATTGATTTAAATAATATTCTCTTTTTAACATCATTTTCCTCCACATAAAATATATTATTCATTTAATTAGTATTTTACAATGTTATTTAATTTTTGTCAAGTTTTACGGTTATAACCGTAAAACTTTGCTTTTTTTCTTTTTTTGCGGTTACATTCTATAAAAAAACAACAAGAGTGATAATTCTATTTAGATTCATCAGTCTTGTTGTTTCTTGAAAAATATTTTTATGTTAAAATTTATTCAATAGTTAAAGATGTATCATTGTTTAAATTAAGTTGCTCTGTTCTTTTTAGGTTACCATTAATATATACTTTTACAGTTACTGTTCCAATTCCTTGTATATTTACTACTTCTTTTATTGATGCTTCGCTTACTTTCTTTTCTTCAACTTGCTCATCATTTACTGTAACTTTCAAAGTTACTTGCTGTGGTTCAAACTTTTCTCCTGCTGTATTTGCAGTTTTTGCTGGTTCTTCATATCCTCTAATTGATTTTACATTAATATTTATTTTGCCGCTTTTTATTTGTTCTATTTTATTTACTGTTAATGTTACTTCTGTACCTGCATCAAGTGTACTTCCGGCATCTTTATCTTGTTTTAAAACAGTTCCATCATTTTTTGTTTTATCTTCTTGGTAAATTACTTGTTTTACTTTTAATTTATTTGCTTCTATTTCGCTTCTTGCTTGTGCTTCTGTTTTTCCTATTACATATGGCATACTTACTTGTTCAATACCTGTTCCTATACTTACGTGTATTTTAACAGTTTCACCTGCATTAATTTCAGTATTTTCTTTTGTTTCTTGGCTAACTACATATCCTTCTTGAACAGTTTTACTTTTTTCTTCAACAACTTCTGCTATTAAATTTGCTCCTTCTAAAGCAGTTATTGCTTCTTCTTTTGTTAACCCTACTACTTTTGGTACTGTAGTAATTTCTTGACCCTTGCTAATTACAACCTTTATTTCAACTTTTTCTTTAATTTTGAAATTATCTATATAAGCTGGGTCTTGACTAATTATAAATCCTTCTGGAACGTCTGGGCTAAATTGTGGTTCTAACTCTACATATTTTAGTTTAGCATCTTCTATTGTCTTTTTTGCTTCTTCTTGTGACATTCCAACTACATTAGGAATTTGAACTTCTGCTACTGTTGTCATTTGTAATGCAAAATATGTAATAACTATTGTAATTACAAATAATAATATTGCTCCAATTATAATAGACATTGCTTTATGCTTTTTTATGAATGCTTTAAGTCCCTTTTCTTGTTTTTCTTTTTCTGTATTTATTTCTTCATCTTGCATTGTTGGTATTTTTTGTGTAGCAAAATCACTTCCGTGTATCTCTCATAAATACAAAATTTCCATCTGGATTTTTTAATGCCATTTCTAAATCTTGTAATAGTTCTTGTGCTGTTTGATAACGTAAACTAGCATCTTTTTGCATTGCTTTTACTACAATTTTGTTTACTGATACTGGTATATTTGGATTTAGTGTAATAGGTTCTATTGGTTTTTCTTGCATATGCATTAATGCTACTGAAACTGGTGTATCTGCATCAAAAGGTACTTTTCCTGTTAACATTTCATACATAACAACACCTAAAGAATATAGGTCTGATTTTTCATCTGTATAGCCTCCTCGTGCATGTTCTGGTGAAAAGTAGTGTACAGAACCTAATGTTGTTCCAAATGCTGTTATTGTAGAATTTGAAACTGCTTTTGCTATTCCAAAGTCTGTAACTTTTGCTACTCCTTCTTCAGTTATTATAATGTTATGAGGTTTAATATCTCTGTGTATTATATTATTTTTATGGGCTGTATCTAAAGCTTTTGCAATTTGTATTGCCACTTTTACCGACCATTTCCACGATATTTTTCCTTCTTCTTGGATTACTTCTTTTAAGGTTTTTCCTTGTACTAATTCCATTACAATATAGTATAAATTTCCTTCACTTCCTACATCATATACTGCTACAATGTTTGGATTTGTTAGGCTTGCAACTGCTTGTGCTTCTGAATTAAATCTTTTTATAAATTCTTGGTCTGTTGTAAATTCATCTTTTAATATTTTTATTGCAACAAATCTATTTAGGATTTGGTCTTTTGCTTTGTATACTGTTGCCATTCCACCATTTCCTACTTTTTCTATTATTTCATATCTGTTGGCTATTAATTTACCTTCTAAATTCATATTAATCTCTCCCTAGATTTTTTATTAATCATTGTATATGATTATAACAGTAATATTATCGTATCCACCTAAAGCATTCGCTTGCTTTACCAAGTTTTCACTAGAATTTTTTATATCATTTATAATGTTACTGTATATTTCTTGTTCACTCATCATATTTGTTAATCCGTCTGAACATATAACAATAATATCGTCTTTTAAGAAACCTTTAACTGATACATCTGGCTCTACAAATGGTGTACATCCAACTGCTTTCATTAGCATATTTTTCTTTGGATGGTGTATGGCTTCTTCTTTTGTGATTGTACCGTCTTTTACTAATTCTTGAACATAACTATGGTCTTGTGTTAGTTTTCTAATTATTCCTTTTCTAATTCTATAAATTCTACTGTCTCCAATGTGACCTATAAATGCCTTATTATTATATATTAAACATACTTCTAAAGTAGTACCCATATTTTCTAATTCTGCATTTTCTTTTGCTTTTTCGTATACAACCATATTAGCATATTCTATTGCACTTTGTATTAGCTGTAATATATTTTCTTTTTCGTGTGCTATTTTATCAAAGTTTGATTCTATATATCCTTTAACAGATTTTGTAGCAAGTGCGCTTGCTATTTCTCCTCCATTATATCCTCCCATACCGTCTGCTAGTATAAATAATTTTATTGTATCGGTTGTTTCTGGAATATAATAGAAGTCTTCGTTTGTGTCTCTTTCTTTTCCAATATCTGATTTTGCAAAAACTTTCATTATTCCTCCTATTATTTTAGGTCTTTTCTCCTAAGTTGACCACATGCTGCATCTATATCCGAACCTAATTCTCTTCTTATTGTTGCCGTTATTTTATTATCGTTTAGATAATCTCTAAATTTAATAATGTTTTCATTTGTACTTTTTGTGTATTTGCCATTTTCTATTTTATTAATTGGAATTAAATTTACGTGGCATAACATTCCTTTTAATAGTTGAACTAACTTTTTTGCATCTTCTAAGCTTTCGTTGTTGTCTTTTGCAAGTGCATATTCAAAAGATATTCTTTTATTTGTTTTTTTTATGTAGTAATCACACGCTTTCATTAATTCTTCTATGTTATATGCATTATTGATTGGCATCATTTCACTTCTTTTTTCATTTGTAGTTGCGTGTAAGGATATTGATAGAGTGCATTGCAAGTCTTCATCTGCATATTCATAAATTTTTGGTACAATTCCACTTGTTGAAACGCTTATATGTCGTGCTCCAATGTTTAGGCCTTTTGGATTATTTATTATTTTTATTGCGTTTATTACATTATTGTAGTTATCAAATGGTTCTCCTATTCCCATAAATACTATGTTTGAAACTTTTATTTTTTCATCTCTTTGTACTGCTAGTATTTGTTCTATTATTTCACCTGATGTTAAATTTCTAATAAATGGTATTCCTGTAGATGCACAAAATTTACATCCCATTTTACAACCAATTTGTGATGATACACATATGCTATAGCCGTGATGATAACTCATTAGTACGGTTTCTATTGCATTACCATCTAAAACATCAAATAAGTATTTTTTTGTTCCGTCACTAGATTCTTGTTTTTTTAATATTTTATATTCACATATTGAATATTCTTGTTTTAGTTTTTCTCGTAATTCTTTTGATAAATTACTCATTTCATCAAATGTTGTAATGTCGGTTGTATATAGCCATTTAAATACTTGCTCTGCACGATATGGCTTTTCTCCTATAGCCATAAATTCTTTTTTTAATTCTTCTAAATTATAATCTTTTATATTTTTCATAACTTTTTCTTTCTAAATAATACGTTTTACTTTTTAATTTATATCATAAACTATATTTTTTTTCAATAGGTTATTTAATGAAAAAAGATATAATATTTCTACTATATCTTTTATTATTAATTTTTCTTGCTATATTAATTATTTAATATTATATATTATATTTTATATTTTTCAAATTTCTAAATCCTCCCTTATATTTCTTCTCAATTCATCTATTC
>CANRAM010000059.1 GCA_947628605.1 uncultured Clostridia bacterium
CAAGGATATTATGCAGAAGCAAATTATAATAGAAATGGGTATAGGACTAAGACAATTATAGATGATAATTATGAAGTATATTATTTAATATATCTAAGACGAATGGGGAAAAGCAATTTATGAATAAAAGAATAACTTTAATAAGTTTTATTGATAAAGCTGAAGAAAATAAAATTAAAAGTTTAATGAGAAAAATAAAAGTAAATACCTGCAAAGTACCATATGGAATTGATGATGAAAACAGATATAAAATAGACAATTTACCGTATCATTTTACTATTTTTGCAACGAATAAGGAAAATCATTTAGATTTTCAACAAGTATTAAAAGAAAATTTTAGACCATTCTATAGGGTGATTTTATCATAAAATAATCACAAAATAATTAAAAAAATATTGCAATAAAACTAATAACGTGATAAAATCTTATGTGAACTTTAATAAAGGAGGCAAATATGGAAAATAAAGTAAAACTAAAAGATTATTTTGAATTTGGAGTAAACGAACCAAAGAGAAGAATTGCATACAATAGAGATGATGTAAACTTTAAGTTAAAAATTATTAGAAAAATGCAAGAATTAGGAATGAAAATAACAATAGATAAAATAGGCAATATATCTGGAACATTAGAAGGAAATAACAAATCAAACAAATGTATTTTAATGGCATCACACACAGATTCAGTAAAAGACGGAGGTCAATACGATGGCCCAGTTGGAGTAATAAGTGGTTTAAAAGTAGTTGAAGATATAGTAGACAAAGTAAATAGAAACGAAATAGACTTAGACTGCAACTTAAAATTAGTAATATGGGCATGTGAAGAATCTGAAAGATTTGGAAAAGCTTGTATAGGAAGCAAATGGGTAGAAGGAAGTTTAAATGATAAAGACTTTACAATAAAAGAAGTATTAAAAAAACCAGAAAATGAAAAACGTACATTACAAGAAGCAGTACAAGAATACATAACAGATATAAAAAACGAAGGATTGCCCAATATTGAATATGTAGATAAGGTAATAACAATGGATGAAATATTAAAAGCATATGAAATACATATAGAACAATATCAATATTTATATGAAAACGATATAGATATTGGAATTATTTCATCAATTGTAGCACCATATCGTATGAGTGTAGAAATATTAGGAAAAGATAAAATAAAGAGTGCAGCAAACTTAGTTATAAAAATGAATGAAAAAGCAAAAGAAGCAGAAAAAGAAAGTAAGTATAGAGCTACAATTCCAGTTATAGATATAAAGCAAGATAGCAAAGAAAAAAGAGATTATGCACTAGATGTACAATTAATAGGAGAAACAGCCCATTCAGGTGCAACGCCTATGACAAGAAGAAAAGATGCAGTACTTACAGCATCAAAAATTGTTTTAAAGTTAAATGAACTAATTAAAAAAGAAAATTACGATTTTGATGTTTTCATTGATGAAATTTCTTGCACAAATACAAGTATGAATAAAGTTTCAGGAGATGCAAAATTACGTTTAGGAATAAATACTAACGGCTTATCAGAAGAAATTATAACACAGATATTAGAAAATTTAGTACAAGCAGTAGCAGGTCAAGAAGGGCTAAAGGTAACTTTAAAAAAAATTGATAAAATAGAATTGAACAATTCAAAAAAAGAAACAAATAATATAGTAAAAATAGATGTTAGAATGCAAGAGCCGGTAAAACCAGCAGATATGTTTGAAGAAATATCAAGCATTGTAACAGAAATTGCAGACGAAACAGGAGATAACTTTTATTGTAAAAAAACAGATAAAGCAGAACCAATTGCAACAAACAAAGCAATGCAACAAAAAATTGTTGAAAACTGTAACAAAGATAATATATCTTGTACAATAATGCCTTCTTGGGCTGGGCACGATGTAGCTCATTTAGGAATACAAGATAAAATGTTACTATTCATAAAATCAACAGGAGGAAGCCATAACCCAGAAGAAAACACAACTGAGGAAGACATAGAAAAAGGAATTACAGTATTAAGAAATTGTGTAGAGGATAATATTGAAGAAATTCACGAAATTGTAGAATATGTGGAAAATTCGATGAATAAAACCGAAATTTCTAAAGAAGAAACAAAGACTTTACTAGAAAAAATGGGAACGGCGAAGAAAATGGGAATATCTGTACCAAAAAGAATAGTTTCTACAATAAGAAAAAACATATTAGCTGGAAAATTATCACAAATAGATAGATAAATTCTAACGAAAAAACAAAAAAATGTTGCAATTTGTAATTTAGAATGGTAATATAGATATATAGGTTAAGGAAATAGATTAAAAAAAAACCAATTTTTAGGAGTTTTTATTAATCTATTTTTTTAATTGAAATTATCAAGGAGGTAAATATGAACACAAAATATATTTTTGTAACAGGAGGAGTTGTATCAGGGTTAGGAAAAGGAATTACAGCAGCATCTCTTGGAAGACTTTTAAAAAATAGAGGATATAAAGTTACAATTCAAAAATTTGACCCATATCTTAATGTAGACCCAGGAACAATGAGTCCATTTGAACACGGAGAAGTTTTTGTAACAGATGATGGAGCAGAAACAGACCTTGATTTAGGTCATTATGAAAGATTTGTAGATGAAAATTTAACAAAAAAATCTAGTGTTACAACAGGAAGAATATACTCAAACGTTATAAACAAAGAAAGAAGAGGGGACTATCTTGGAAAAACAGTTCAAGTAATTCCACACATAACAAATGAAATAAAAGAAAATGTTTACAGCTTTGAAAATGAAGATATAGATATAGTAATTACAGAAATAGGAGGGACAGTTGGAGATATTGAAAGCCTACCATTTCTAGAGGCAATTCGTCAAATTGGGTTAGAAAAAAATCCAGATGATGTTGTTTATATACATGTAACATTATTGCCATACATATTTGGCTCAAATGAAATAAAATCAAAACCAACACAACATTCTGTAAAAGAATTACAAAGTTTAGGTATAAAACCAGATATTTTAGTATGCAGAACAGAAACTGATATTCCAGAAAGTGTAAAAGACAAACTTGCACTATTTTGTAATGTTCGTAAATCTAGTGTAATTCCAAATAAAACAGCAGACTGCTTATATGCAGTACCATTAATGCTAGAAGAAGCGGGCCTTGCAAAAGAAGTATGTGAAAAGCTACATTTAGAAAACAAAGAACCACATAATAAAGAATGGGAAGAAATGATAACTAATATTAGAAAAATAAAAGATGAAGAAGTAGTTAATGTAGCAATAGTAGGAAAATATGTTCAACTAGAAGACTCGTACCTATCTGTAGTAGAAAGTATTACACACGCAGGATTTGCAAATAATGTAAAAACAAAAGTAAAATTCATAGATTCAGAAACTATAACAAAAGAAAATGTAAGTGAAATATTAAAAGATGTTGATGCAATAGTTGTGCCAGGAGGTTTCGGAAATAGAGGAATAGAAGGGAAAATTCAAACAATAAAATATGCAAGAAACAATAATATTCCATTTTTAGGTATATGCCTTGGAATGCAAATGGCAGTAGTAGAATTTGCAAGAGATGAATTAGGGATTACAGATGCAAATTCAGCTGAATTTGATGAAATATGCAAAAATCCAGTTATACATATAATGGATACTCAAGTAGGAATAGACAAAAAAGGTGGAACAATGAGATTAGGAGCATATCCTTGCAAAATAAAAGAACAAACATTAGCACACAAAATATATGGAAAAACAGATATATCAGAAAGACACAGACATCGTTATGAATTTAATAACAATTACAAAGAAAAAATAGAACAAGCAGGAATGATTTGTTCAGGAACTTCTCCAGATGGAAAACTAGTAGAAATTGTAGAAATACCAACACATCCATTTTTTATAGCAGGACAATTTCACCCAGAGTTTAAATCAAGACCAGACAAACCAGCACCACTATTTAAAGCATTAGTAGAAGCAGGAAAAAATAAAATTGACAAAGTTATGTAAATCGAGTATAATAAAAAATAGGAACAAAAAAACCATAATTAGCAAAAGGAGGAAAACGATATGATTATTAAGATTATGGTGGTATTGTTAGCAATAATAGGTATTATTATTGTTGCTGATGTAGTCAACAACATCGTATGTGGGAATGAGCATTGCATCTTATGTTTTGGTTGCGTGGGATGCGAGCATTGCATCTTGTGCTTTGGCTGTACTAGATGCGTTCGATGCATAAAGTGTGTTGATTGTACTCGGTCGGGAGGATGCTCGAATTGTGAGGAATGTGTAGAGTGCACTTATTGTTTCTTATGCACGAGATGCAAAGAAACAATGAATAGCAAAAGGTGCACAGCTTGTCAAAAATGCATAAAGTGCATAAATTGCACCAAGTGCACAGAGTGCGGGGGGCTAAGGACAGAAAAAAACCGTGTAGGGATAAGCGCATAATTCCTGCAGGATGCTCATATATTGTATATATGGGCATCATTTTTTTGTGAAAAATATGTGAAATTTAGTAAAGTCTATTGACATTTTATAAAATAAGGTATAAATTATTAGCAGTCAAACAAAAAGAGTGCTAATAACAATATATGTTATAACACCAAAAATATTAAGGAGGTAATATTAATGTTAAAACCATTACAAGACAGAATTGTTATTAAAATGATAGAAGGTGAAGAAACAACAAAAAGTGGTATAATTTTAGCATCATCTGCAAAAGAAAAACCACAAATAGCTGAAGTACTTGAAGTAGGACCAGGAATAAGAAAAGACGGAGAATTAATTCCACCAGAAGTAAAAAAAGGAGATAAAGTAGTAGTTAGCAAATATTCTGGAACAGAAGTAAAATACGAAGGTCAAGAATTAATAATAGTAAGGGAAAGCGACATATTAGCAGTAGTTGAATAAAAAATAGGTAATAAAACCTAACTAATCAAATAGAAAGGAAATGATAAAATTATGGCAAAAGAAATTAAATATGGCGAAGAAGCTAGAAAAAAATTACTAGAAGGAGTTAATAAATTAGCCGATACAGTAAAAGTTACATTAGGACCAAAAGGAAGAAATGTAGTATTAGATAAAAGCTTTGGAGCACCACTTATAACTAATGATGGTGTAACAATAGCAAAAGAAATAGAATTAGATGACCCATTTGAAAATATGGGAGCAAGACTTGTAAAAGAAGTTTCTACAAAAACAAATGATGTTGCAGGAGATGGAACAACAACAGCAACAGTACTTGCACAATCAATGATAAAAGAAGGAGTAAAAAATGTAGCTGCAGGTGGAGACCCAATGGCAATTAAAAGAGGAATGGATAAAGCAGTTAATACAGCAGTAGAAGCATTAAAAGAAATAAGTTCAAATGTAAACGGAAAAGAAGATATTGCAAGAGTTGCTACAATTTCAGCAAATAACCAAGAAATAGGAGAATTAATTGCTGATGCTATGGAAAAAGTATCAAAAGACGGAGTTATAACAATAGAAGAATCTAAAACGTCAAATACATATGTAGATGTAGTTGAAGGAATGCAATTTGATAAAGGATATGTATCTCCATATATGGCAACAGATACAGAAAAAATGGAAGCAATTATGGAGAATCCATATATATTAATTACAGATAAAAAAATAAGTAATATTCAAGAAATTTTACCATTATTAGAAAGTTTAATGCAATCTTCAGGAAAATTAGTAATTATTTGTGACGATATTGAAGGAGAAGCATTATCAACTTTAATATTAAACAAACTAAGAGGAGTTTTAAATGTAGTTGCAGTTAAAGCACCAGGTTATGGAGATAGAAGAAAAGAAATGCTTGAAGATATAGCAATTCTTACAGGAGGAGAAGTAATTACATCAGATTTAGGTTTAGAATTAAAAGATACAACTATAGAACAATTAGGTAGAGCAAAACAAGTAAAAGTTCAAAAAGAAAATACAATTATAGTAGACGGTGCAGGAAGCAAGGAAAAACTACAAGAAAGAGTAAAACAAATAAAATCAGCCTTAGCAGATACAACAAGTGAATACGATAAAGAAAAATTACAAGAAAGACTTGCAAAAATTGCAGGTGGAGTAGCTGTTATTCAAGTAGGTGCAGCAACTGAAGTAGAAATGAAAGAGAAAAAATTAAGAATAGAAGATGCATTATCTGCAACAAAAGCAGCAGTAGAAGAAGGAATTGTTGCAGGAGGAGGAACAGCATATGTTAATATTAGCAAAAAAGTAGAAGAAGTTATGAAAAATTTAAAAGAAGAAGAGCAACTAGGAGCAAAAATTGTACTAAAAGCATTAGAAGAACCAATAAAACAAATTGCTGTAAATGCAGGTTTAGAACCAGCTGTTATACTTGAACAAGTAAAGAATAGTAAACAAGGTTTTGGATTTGATGCAAGTACAAACGAATATGTAGATATGAAAAAAGTTGGAGTTGTAGACCCAACAAAAGTTACAAGAAGTGCACTTCAAAATGCAGAAAGTATTGCTTCTATGGTACTTACAACAGAAAGCATAGTAACAGATAAAAAAGAAGAAAAATCTTGTAATTGTGCCCACGACGATGCGGGAGCAATGGGCGGAATGTATTAATATTGCTAACTTGAATAAAAAAATATATAAACAAAAATAGGAATGTTTAATACTACATTCCCATTTTTGTTTTAAATTAATTAGCAACATCCACCGCAGTTTCCGCCGAATCCGTTGCCACCACAACAACAGAATATAATTAAAATAACGATTATAATCCAAATACAGTTATCTCCACCGAAACCGCAGCCGCATCCACAACCTCTATTTTCTGGCATAATATTTCCCCCCTTTCGAAATAATAAATGTACTCTTCTATAAAGGGTAAGACATACTAGTTGCAACTACTTGCACAGCAGTTATTGCCACAGTTACCGAAAAAGAAGTAAAAATAAGATAATGAACCACAAAATCTCACTATTACAACAATTTCCCATTTTAGCAACCTCCCTATAAAGAACTAAGTTTTTGTTCTTTTGTATGGTATATACTATTCTAATTTGTGAAAAAGTGTTACAGCGAAAAAATAAAAAATATAAAACTATAAGACAAAAACTTACAATGATATATATTTAAATAAAAAAGCACAACATATATTTTTTTGAATAAAATATAAAAGATAAAAAATAATTTGCATTATATGTTTTTTTATGCTAAAATATAAAACATAAAAAAGACATAAAAAGGTATTTAGAGGAGGGACCCTATTATGCAAGACGTAATTGCAATTGTTATGGCAGCTGGAAAAGGTACTAGAATGAAATCTAAAAAGTCCAAATTAGTACATAAAATATATGGAAAAGAAATAATAAAAAGGGCAGTAGAAAATGTTAAAAAAGCTGGAATAGATGATGTTATAGTAGTAGTAGGATATCAAAAAGAACAAATAGAAGAAGTTCTAGGAAATAGTGTTCAATATGCTATACAAGAAGAACAACTAGGAACAGGGCACGCAGTAAAAAAAGCTGCAGGATTACTAGAAGGAAAAAAAGGAAAAGTACTTATTCTAAACGGAGACCATCCAATTATGAGACCAGAAACATTAAAAAGACTTGTAGAAGAATCCAATAGAAAAAATGAAAGTGCTACAATACTAACAATGGTACACGATGCTATTATACCTTATGGAAAAATAATTCACGACGAAGAAGGAAGAATAGAAGAAATAGTTGAACACAAAGATTGTAATGAAGAACAATTAAAAATAAAAGAAGTAAACTTAGGAATGTACTGCTTTGATATAGAAGAACTATTAAATTCATTAAAATTACTAAATAACGACAATGCACAAAAAGAATACTATCTTACAGACGTTATAAAAATAATGTATGATAAAGGCCTAAAAACAGGGTCAATAGTAGTATCAGACAATGCGGAAGTATTAGGTGTAAATGATAGAATGGACTTAGAAGTTCTTACAAAAGCATTACAAATACGTATAAATACAGAACATATGAAAAACGGTGTTACTATAGAAGATGTTAATAATACATATATATATGATGATGTAGAAATAGGAATAGATACAATAATACATCCAAACACAACAATAAAATCTGGAGTAGTTATTGGAGAAGACTGTGAAATAGGACCTAATGCGTATATTCGTGAAGGATGTAAATTAGAAAATAAAGTAAAAATAGGAAGTTTTGTAGAAGTAAAAAAAGCAGTAGTAGGAGAAGGAGCAAAAGTACCTCACCTATCATATATGGGAGACTGCGAAATAGGAGCAAAAACCAATATAGGTTGTGGAACTATAACGTGTAACTACGATGGATTTCACAAAAGCAAAACAGTAATAGGAGAACACTCATTTATAGGTTCAAACACAAACTTAATAGCACCAGTAACATTAGGAAAAAATACATTCGTAGCAGCAGGTTCTACAATAACAGATGATGTTCCTAACGATTCACTTGCAATAGCAAGACAACGCCAAATAAACAAAGAAGGTTGGAACAAAAAATAAAACTACGCATCCATTTCGTCCTATAGTTTTAGGTTGAAATGGATTTTTGTGTACAACAAAATAAAAGAAAGGGAGAAATTTATGAAAGAAAAAATTGAAAAAATTAGACAATTTGCAAAGCAAGAGATAGAAAAAGTTTCAGATTTACGAAATTTAAATGAAATAAAAGTAAAAATCTTAGGAAAAAAAGGAGAATTAACATCTTTACTTAGAGGAATGGGAGCTTTAACCGAAAAAGAAAGACCAGTTATAGGTTCTTTAGTAAACAAAGTTAGAGATGAACTTGAACAAATTATAAAACAAAAAGAAGAAGAACTAGAAAAAATTGCATTAAATAAAAAGTTACAAAATGAAAAAATAGATATAAGCTTACCAGCTACAAAAGTAAAAAGAGGAAGCAAACACCCAATTAATCGTATAATAGAAGAACTAGAAGATTTATTTGTTTCAATGGGATATGATGTAGTAGATGGCCCAGAACTTGAAACAGATGAATACTGTTTCGAAAGACTAAATCTTCCTAAAGGTCATCCAGCACGTGATATGCAAGACACATTTTACATTACTCAAGAATATTTACTTAGAACACAAACGTCTGCTGTACAAGCACGAACAATGATGGCTAACAAAGAAAAAACACCAATTAGAGTAGTATGTCCAGGAAAAACATACAGAAGAGATGATGATGCAACACATTCACATCAATTTGGTCAAATAGAAGGATTAGTTATAGATGAAGGAATAAGCCTTGCAGACTTAAAAGGAACACTAGAAGTATTTGTAAAACATATGCTAGGAAACGACTCGAAACTACGTTTTAGACCAAGTTATTTTCCATTTACAGAACCATCATATGAGGTAGATGTAAGTTGTTTCAAATGTGGAGGAAAAGGATGTAACCTATGTAAACAAACAGGTTGGATAGAAATTTTAGGTTCAGGAATGGTTCATCCAAATGTATTAAAAATGAATGGATATGAC
>CANRAM010000060.1 GCA_947628605.1 uncultured Clostridia bacterium
TGAAGTTGGAAATTTATGCATTGCGGGGCATAATTATAATAGTTATAAATTCTTTAGCAAGTTAAAAAATTTAAAAATTGGAGATAAAGTTAACATATATGATTTAGCTGGAAACAAGCTCATTTACTCTATTTATAAAACCTATGAAACAGATTACAATGATTTAACGTGTACAAACCAAGATACAAATGGAAAAAAAGAAATTACTTTGATAACTTGTAATAATATAAAAAATAAAAGAAGAGTAGTAAAAGCATACTGTGATTCATAAAAATCAAAATAAGGAAATAAAGTTTTTACTTATTTCCTTATTATTTACTATTTTATTTTTAATTAAATATTTTTGTAATCTGTAATTTTTTTGTATGCATATACTGCTGATACTGCGAATATTGCTATAATTAATACCATTGCATAATCATTTGCACCTGTTTTTGGTAAATTCGTAGTATTATTATATCTACTTGTATTTGTTGAACCAGTTAATGTGGTAAGTGTATTAGCAGTATTAGTTGTATTATATGTGTTTGTTGTATTAGTTGTGTTAATTGTATTAGTAGTATTTGTTGTGTTCGTAGTGTTTGTTGTATTTCCTCCTGTTGTTATACTTGGAGTATCATCCCCTACAACAATTGTATCAGAAGCTAATACTGTTGTAGCTCCAATTAATGTAATTACTATTAATGTTAAAATTACTTTTTTTAAATTTGTCATATGAATTCCCTCACTTACTAAATATTTTAATATTATTATTCTTAATCTATTAATATTTATACTACATTTTTTTGTTTTTTGCAATAGTTTTTTAAATTTTTTATTAAATTTATTTAAAAATTAGTTATTTTATTGTATAATATAGTATATTTTAAGGAGTTTGTTATGATTAGAAAATATATTGAAAAATTGGAATTTAATAAAATTACTGAGAATTTATGTAATTTATGTATTACAAATATTGGTAAAAATTTTGCTATTGAATTATTACCTCGGAAATAATAAAGATATTATAGCAAAACTTTTAAAGGAAACATCTGAGGCTGTTTTACTTATAACTAAAAAGCATTCACCTGAATTTTTAGCATTTGATGATTTATCTTACATTTTTAAAATTTTAGATGCGAATGGTGTATTAACTAGCGGTGCTTTGCTTGAAATTGCTAAAATTTTAAAAATGTCGTTATTTTTAAGCAATTACTATAATACTGATAATGATGATAGTAGTTTAAACTATCCTATTTTAGATGAATATTTTTCAGCACTTTATACAAATCCTTCTGTTTTAGAAGCCATTGAGAAATCAATATTAGATGAGTTTACTATTTCTGATAGTGCATCGCACGAGCTTAATAATATACGAAAAAATAAAAGAAGATTAGAAGAAACTATACGAAATAAACTAAACTCTTTTATTCATTCTTCTTTATATTCTAAATATATACAAGAAAGCTTAATAACCATTAGAAATGGTCGATTTGTTGTACCTGTAAAAGAAGAGTATCGCTCAATGATTAAAGGCTTTATTCAGGATGTTTCTGCTAGTGGTTCTACTGTTTTTATTGAACCTATGGTAATTTTTGATTTAAATAATGAAATGATTAACCTAAATGCAAGTGAAGCAATTGAAATAGACAAAATACTATATCGCCTTTCTTCTATGCTTTATCCTATTGTTTCTGAATTAAAAAATTGTGCTGATACAATTGGTAAATTAGATTTTATATTTGCAAAGGCTAAATATTCTATAAAACTTAATGCAATTGAACCACATTTAAATGATGAGAAATTTATAGAACTTGTATCTGCTCGTCATCCTTTTATTGATGAAAGTAAAGTTGTACCAATAGATGTTAATTTAGGGAAAAATTTTTCTACTTTAGTTATTACAGGGCCTAATACTGGTGGTAAAACAGTATGTTTAAAAACTGTTGGTTTACTTACTTTAATGGCTTGTAGTGGCCTTCATATTCCTGCAAAAGAGCGTAGTAGCATTTATGTATTTGATAACATTTATGCCGATATTGGTGATGAACAAAGCATTCAAGAATCTTTAAGTACTTTTTCAAGCCATATGAGTAATATTATAGAAATTTTAAATACTTCTACAAAAAATAGCTTGGTACTTTTAGATGAACTTGGTTCTCGGAACAGACCCTTTAGAAGGTGGTTCACTTGCTGTAAGTATTTTAGAAGCTTTATTTAAAAAAGGAACTCTTACTATGGCTACAACACATTATCCGCAAATTAAAAATTATGCTCTTGTTACTGAAGGCTTTGAAAATGCAAGTTCTGATTTCGACTTAGAAAATTTAAAACCAACCTATAAATTATTAATAGGCCTTCCAGGAAAAAGTAATGCATTTGCTATTAGTAAAAAATTAGGATTAGACGATTCTATTATTAAGCGAGCAAATTCTTTTATGGATTCTAATGACATACAAATAGAAGAACTGTTAAAAAATATATACAATAATAAGTTAGCCGTTGAAAATGAAAAAATTTCTATTGAAAAACGTTTAAATGAAATATCTGCTTTAAAAATGTCTTTAGAGGAGAAAAAAGAAAAACTTAATCAAAAAGAAAATAGTATTATTGAAAATGCTAAAGCTGAAGCTAGAAATATACTTATGGATGCAAAAAAAGAAGCTAGTTCTGCTATTTCACAAATTAATAAAATAAGTGAAAATATTAATAATGACTCTATTAAAAATTTAAATAATTTAAGAAATGAGTTAAATGCTTCTATAAAAAATAATACCTCTAGTACAAATATAACTAATAAAAAAACTGGCTCTTTATCGAAAGAAGCTGTTTATATAGGTATGAATGTTCGTGTAATTAATTTAAACCAATTTGGAATAGTTACTTCGCTTGTTAATAAATCTAATCAACTTCAAGTTCAAATTGGTAGTGCTAAAATTATGGTTAGTTTATCTAATATTGAAGAAGTTAATGTAGCAAAATCTAATAAAAAAAGCACTTCTTCTTATAAAACTAATAAATCTAAAAATATTTCTACCGAAATTAATGTTATTGGATATAATGTTGAAGAAGCTATTTTTGTAGTTGATAAATATTTAGATGATTGTGCTTTAGCTAACCTTAATTCTGTTCGCATAGTACACGGTAAAGGAACAGGAACATTACGAAACGGTATTCATACTTTCTTAAAATCTAATTCTCACGTAAAAAGTTTTAGACTTGGAACTTTCGGCGAAGGAGAAACTGGCGTTACTGTTGTTGAATTAAAGTAATTTTAATATTTTTAAGAGGTAATGTTTGTTTACATTACCCCTTTATTTTTAAAAGTGTTTTCCTTTTTTATTACTTTTTTCATCTTCATTGTTCCATAACTTATCTTCTTTTTCCTTTGTTTTTTCTTCTCTTTCTAATATATTTTCTCCTAAATCTTCATTTTCGAACCCTATATTTGAAAATGGTATTTTACCAGTAGTATCATCTGTCTTTTTGTATCTATACTCTATTACTGCAAATACAATTCCCGCTATTGCAATAATTCCTGTAAATATAATTATTAACACTTTATTTAAATTCATACTTTTTTCTACTTCATACACTGGTGTTTCATCCAAAGGTGCATTAATTAATGCAATTTCATCGTTTGGTGTTTCTTTTATAACTTTAATTTGATATGTTGCAACTTCGCCTGTTGTTGATTTTACTTGAATAGTAACAATGTTTTCTCCCTCTCCAAATTCTCCATTTCCAATTATTTCAACTGTATAACTATCGTCATTTGCAAGTGCTTCAATATCTAATTTTTCTAAATCTGCTTGCTCTCCGTGATAATGTAACTGAATATTCGTAAACTTCGCTTGAAAACTCTGGGGTTAAAGTAAAATCTTTTATTGTTAATGCTTTTAATAATGGTTTTACTTTTTCTTGTTGTTGTTCTTCTTCAGGTTCTTCTATTTGATTTGGTTGCACTTCTTCTTCTTTTTGGCTGTATATTTTTCTTGTTTCCTTTGCTCCACTATTTAGTGTTATTGTTAAAGTATTTGTTCCTTCTGCAATTTGAATATCTTTTGCAACTCCACTTTTAACTGTATAGCTTTTTTTAGTTAAACTATTATAAATAGTTGCTCCTTCGCCTGTTGATGTAGTTATTTTTACTGGAACACTGTCTTTATTAGTCACTGTTACATATTGATTACATTTTACACCATTTATATAGCAAGATGAAAGTGTTCCTTTTTTAGTTGTAGTACCTCCAGTATTTCCATTATTATTTTTACTACCTCCACTTGAAGAACCATTTCCTCCACTACTATTATTTCCACTTGTTCCCCCACTAGTTCCTGTGCTACCTGTACTTCCACTGTTTTGTGTAATATTTATGTTAAATGTTTTACTTCCTGTTACAGCTTTTGTATCATCATCTAGGTCTGTCATATCGGTAGCTTTAGCAGTTATTGTAGTACTTCCTGCACTCATTGCTTTAAATGTAATTGTAGTAGAACCATTTTCTAAAAATTCAGATTTACTTCCACTTATTACAGAAACATTTGAATTGCTAGTAGATACGCTATACATTCCTGCTGCATTATTTGCATAAACTGTTACTGTAAAATTGTCTCCCACTTTAACATTAGTTGTAGATACTTTTGCATCAAATGAGCTTGCTGAACTAATAGTTGAAAATGCCAATAAAGCAAATAAACTTAAAATAATTAGTTTAATTTCACTTATTATTATTTTTTTCATTACATTCCCCTCTTTTCTAGTTTTTTCATAAATTATACACTAATTGTTGCGGTTCCTCTTAATACATTTTTTACTTTAACATAGTCTGCCGATGTTACCCCACCATCTTTATTTGCATCTGCTGCACTATTTTGTAAATCTGTTAACGTTACTGTTCCTCTTAATTTATTTTTAATTCTTACATAATCTGATGATGTAATTTGTGCATCACCGTTAACATCTCCTACTACTATTATTGTATATTCTTTTCCACTTGATTTATCTTTTAATTTATATCCTGTTCCTACTTTGTCTGAATCCGACTTAACGTTTCCGTCTTTTGTTACTTCGTACGAACTAATTCCTAAATTTTGTACCATAGTTTTTACGGTTGTATCAGGTGTTAGTTTTATATTGCTTGATTCTACTACAACTTTTTTTTCTGTTCCACAAGGTGCTAAATATTTACTTGCTATATATCCTTCTACACCAGAAGATATCTTCACTTTGTCCCAGTCATATCCATTTGCATTTGCACATCTTCGTTCTTTAACTGCTACAATTTCATCTAAAGTAGTCATTACTGCTAAAGAGCTTGAACTTGTGGTTGGTGCACTTCTAACTCTTACATCTGTTCCTATCATATAATATAGTTCACCATCATTTTCTGTAAGCGTTGTTGGTAATTTATTTGTTTTTGGCATATTATCATATACTGGTATAACAAAATTTAATTTTTCATCAATTATACCTGCATTTACATATGTATTATATAATTTACTTGTTTGACTTGTTGGGTCTTGTATGTTTGTCATATATTGATGACCAAAACATTTTGATGAACTTATTTGTTGTGATGCTCCTGCTTTTAAAACTGA
The DNA here is from genome assembly GCA_947628605.1 of uncultured Clostridia bacterium. GTDB lineage: Bacteria > Bacillota > Clostridia > TANB77 > CAG-508 > RGIG8482. The sequence continues at coordinate 5,580 of CANRAM010000060.1, forward strand.
TGTTCCAACTACATCCCATTTATAAAAGTATGCTGTATTTTGACCTGCATTTGTATAAGAATTTGCAAGTAATTTTGCTCCTCCTACTATTGCTCTATATGGGTCTGTCCAAGGTAATAATAACCTTTCTTTTTCTTCTCCGTGTTTGTTTACCATTTCCATTTTTTGCATATTCTAATCCTTTTGCTATTGGGCTTCCTCCGTCACTTGCTGCATAGTTGAAAAAGTTATAATATCCTTCATATCCTGCATAAGTTCCACTAACTGATGCACTTCCTTTTGAACCTACTTCTTGTATTATTTTTGTAGCAATACTGTATGGGCTCATATTAGATTGTTTTGCTGCTTCTAATATTATTTGTTCGTATGACATTTCTTGTTTATTTCCATTTACTGTAACACTTACTTTTTTGTTTTCCATAAATGTTCCTTTAATTACACTTTTTATTCCTTCTAATGTGTGTATTCTTTCATTATAAGAAATTTCTAAGAATTGAAATACTTTTACGTCATTATTTAAGAAGTTTCTTGGGTCCATATAATATTTGGTGATACTTGAGGAAGCACAAGCATAACCTGTTGCTACATCTCCACAACTGCATTTCCATAAGCTATTTGCAGAGTTGATTATACGATTATGACCGTGATTTGTTTCATTTTGTACTAATTCATCCCAACTAATTCCTGTATAGTATGCATCAAATGTCCAATTTGGGTGTTCTTGTTTTAATGCATTTAAAAGTTCTTGATACTCTTGTGGAAAAGCTTCTATTCCACTTTTTACACTTTGATTATAAGTACTTTCTGCTTTAACTGTACTTAATGTTCCAAAAAGAATATATGTTATAATAAAAAATATAATACTACTTGCTATTATTTTTATATTATTTTTTGACATTTTTACCTCCAAATCCATTTGTAAAATTATCTAAATTTAGCATAATAAGTATATCATTGTTTTATTTAGTAAGTCAATGGATTTGGTTTTTGTAATAAAAATGTAATATTTGTTTTTTAGTCTTTTTTCTTTGTTATTTTTTCAAATTTTTTGGCTTTTTCTTTTTGCAATTGCAATGGCATCCACGCAAAATATGACGATACAAATTCACCATATTTTGTAAAATCTTCTCCTGCTTCTATTTCAAATTTTTCATTTACATTTTTTGTATTTTCTTCTTTGTTATTCTTCACATTAATACACTCCCTTTCTTGTATATCATTTGTTTATTTTTATTTATTATTCATAAAGTAAGAAATAGAGTATATTTTTTATTAAAATACACTCTATTTCTTACTTTATGCACGCATTCCCATTAATTTAAAGTTTCCTTTGTTAGTACTTGCGGTTAGTTCTAGTTTATTATTATTTACAATACATATTGCTGTATATTGAATATTTCCTAATGGAGTATTAAAATTTCCGCTGAATTTACATTCATTGTCTTTAGTTTTTATTCCCATAAATTGATTTTTCATTCCCATTGTTTCAATTGTTCCTTGAACATTGTTTCCATTTGTATTTAGCGTAATTGTTCCATTTATTGCACCCATAGGTGTATTTAATGTAGAACTATATTTTCCATCTAACATATTATACCTCCTAGTATATTATTGTATGCTTTTTATAATATGTTTTATGATGCCTATTTGTGATTTTTATTTAAAAATCCCTAAAAAGTTTTATACCTTTTAGGGATTTTTTTATATTGCTTCTTCTTTTTCATTTTCTCCAGAATCTTCTTTTTCTTGTATTACTTCTAAACTACCTATTGAAACTTCATATGCAACTCTTGTTTCTTCAGTTCCGTCTTCGAATTTCTTTTCGTATGTTCTTGATTGTACTCTTCCTGTTACTTTAACTTCTGTTCCAACTTCTATGTTTTGGCAAAATCTAGCTGTTCTTCCCCAAGCTATAGCAGGAATATAGTCTGATTTATTGTATGCTCTATTAACTGCTAATAATAAGTCTGCTATTTCACGACCAAATGGTGTTTGCCTGTAAATTGGTTTTTTACATATATAACCTGTTAAAATAACTTCGTTTGATACTATTTCTTTGTTTTCTTCTTTACTTAATTCGCTTTCTATTTCATCTTCAAAGAAGATGTCTTTTGCAAATACTGTTAAAATTAATTTGTTTTTTTCATTTTCGTAACTGTTATACGACCTAAATTGACCTTTAATTAAAATTGTTTTTCCAATTTCTAATTTTTCATCTGGAATTAATCTTTCAGATATTGTTACAGGAATTATATCTTGTGTACTACTTAAACGTGGTACTTCCATATCAAATATGTAGAAACTTTCTCCGTAAATTTCGTGGCTAAATCTTTTCTCACTTGTTACCTTTCCCATTAATACTAAATGGTTATTATCAGCGTAATTTATATTCATATTTATCCTCCCTATCTTTTTTTATTTCTTCTATTGTATCTTATTCGTTATGCTCACGTTTTAGAATACATTTTTGACTGTACATATCTATTATACTACTTTTTTTTGGTTTTGTCTACATAAAAAGTTTATTTTTTCATTTTTTTTTAAATTTTTCCTTTTTTAATTTATTCTTATAATTTTATTATGTTCATATATTTAACTTTTATTCTAATTTTTTACCATTTTTTGCATACCTGTATTATCTATTATGTAGTCTTTATCATATATAAGGTTTGATACTGTTACTATGTTAAATCCTTTTTGTGTTATGTTATAAATTATTCTATCTAATGCATCCTTTGTATGTTCTGTTCCATTGTGCATTAAAATTATACTTCCACTTTTTATTTTATCCTTTATTCTATTCCACATTTCATCTTCTGTTAATCCTTTATAATCTAATGTATCTACTGACCATTGTATTGTTTTATGCTTTTCGCTTTCTGCTGCTTTTATTACTGTATTATTATATTCTCCATATGGTCCTCTATATAATGTACTGCTTTTTCCTGTTATTTTTTCAATTTTATCTGCACATTTTTTTATTTGTTCTATGTTTTGCTCTAAACTTAAGTTGTTAACGTGTGGATGCGTGTTTGAATGATTTCCTATTTCGTGACCCGCTTCTGCTATTTTCTTTACTGCTTCTGGATATTTGTCTACCCAATCTCCAACAACAAAAAATGTAATATGTATTTTGTATTTGCTTAAAGTATCTAATATATTATCTATATCATCTGCATTCCAAGCACAATTACATTTGGGATAGAAATTTTTTATTTTTTTATTCGGAAAACTTATAATATATCTTTATACTCTCCGAATCTATTATTTCAATTCTATTAATTAAACTAACCATTGTTTCTTTATTAATATTATCAAAATCAGTTATGTTTTTGATAATTCTTGTTAATTCATCTTCTTTTGTTTCTTTATATGTACTTAAATTTTTTTCTAATTCATTCACTTTTACTTTTAATTCTTGCTTTTCCTTTTTATATTCATC
>CANRAM010000061.1 GCA_947628605.1 uncultured Clostridia bacterium
TAGGGGTATAGTGTCAATGGTTAGCACGATGGTCTCCAAAACCACAAGTCTGAGTTCGAGTCTTAGTACCCCTGCCACATAATATAAAAGGGAGTAGCCGTAAATTACTAATCAACAATTTCGATAATTTTATCTGGTTAGTAACTTATAATAATATAAGGGCAAGACTTTTAAATAAATTTTTTATTAAAAAAGTTTATTTAAAAGTCTTGTTTTTTAATTTAGATAGGAGAGATGAAAATTGAAAAATAATTGGTTTTCAAAAACAGTAGAAGAATGTAAAGAAATTTTAGAAACAAATTTTGAGAATGGATTAAATGATGAACAAGTAGAAACAAAAAGAAAAGAATTTGGATATAATGAACTAAAAGAGAAAAAAAAGAAAACATTGTTACAAAAATTTATAGAACAATTCAAAGACTTCACTATCATTGTATTAATTATAGCAGCCATAGTATCTGGATTTGTAGGAGTAGCAGAAGGAGAGGGATATACAGATACAATAATTATATTAATAGTAGTAATATTGAATGCAATAATTGGAGTAGCACAGGAAAGTAAAGCAGAAAAATCATTAGAAGCACTACAAAAATTAAGTGACCACGCATCAAAAGTTATAAGAAATGGGAAAATGCAAGTACTACCTTCTAAACTATTAGTACCAGGAGATATAGTATTATTAGAAACAGGAGATTATATACCAGCAGATTTAAGAATTATAGAAGCAGTTAATTTAAAAGCACAAGAATCAGCATTAACAGGAGAATCAGTTCCAGTAGAAAAGCAAATACAAGTTATAAATGAAGAAGAAGTTGGAATTGGAGATAGAACAAATATGCTATTTTCTTCAAGTTTAATAACTTATGGAAGAGGAAAAGGTGTTGTAGTTGAAACAGGAATGAATACAGAAGTAGGAAAAATAGCAACAATGTTAGATTCAACTAATGAAGTACAAACTCCATTACAAGAAAGGCTAAATAAATTAGGAAAAACATTAGGAATTGCAGCATTAGTAATTTGTGCAATAATTTTTGTAATAGGGTTATTATATGGAAAAGAGCCAATTCATATGTTTATGACAGCAGTTAGCCTTGCAGTAGCAGCAATTCCAGAAGGATTAGTAGCAGTATCAACAATTGTACTTGCAATAGGTGTTCAAAAAATGGTAAAGAAAAATGCAATAGTAAAAAGGTTACCAGCAGTTGAAACATTAGGAAGTGCAACAGTTATTTGTTCAGATAAAACAGGAACTTTAACACAAAATAAAATGACAGTAGAAAAACTTTTCTATAATAATAAATTGTTAGATGTAAAAAAAGTAGAAAATAATGGAGAACTAGAAAAACTAGTATATGCAAGTATGCTATGTAATGATACAAAAATAAATGAAGATTTAACATTGCAAGGTGACCCAACAGAAACAGCTCTTGTTGATATGGCACTAAAGTTAAATTTTGAAACAAAACTATATGAACAAATGCCTAGAGTTGAAGAAGTTCCATTTGATTCAGAAAGAAAATTAATGACAACAATTAATAAAATACAAGAAGATAAATACATTGTATTCACAAAAGGTGGAGTTGATGAATTATTAAAATGTTCAAAAGCATATATGCTAAATGGAGAAATAAAATATGACCTAGAAGAATATAAGGAAGAAATAAATAAAAACAATGAAAAAATGGCAAAAGATGCACTAAGAGTTCTAGCAATGGGATATAAAGAAATAGACCATATACCAAATAAAGAGGAAATGAAAGATATTGAAAAAGACTTAATTTATATTGGAATGGTTGGAATGATAGACCCACCAAGAGATGAAGCAAAACTTGCTGTAGCAAAATGTAAAACAGCAGGAATAAAGACAGTTATGATTACTGGAGACCACAAAATAACAGCAATTGCAATTGCAAAATCACTTGGAATATTGAAAGAAGAAAAAGAGGCACTAACCGGTGCAGAATTAGAAAAAATGTCGGATGAGGAGTTAACTAAAAATATAAGAAATTATTCAGTTTATGCAAGAGTATCACCAGAACATAAAGTAAGAATTGTAAAAGCTTGGCAAGCACAAGGAGAAATTGTAGCAATGACAGGAGATGGGGTAAATGATGCACCAGCACTAAAAACAGCAAATATTGGTTGTGCTATGGGGGTAGTTGGAACAGATGTTGCAAAAGAAGCAGCTGATGTTATATTAACAGATGATAACTTTGCAACAGTAGTATCAGCAGTTGAAGAAGGAAGACGTATATATGATAATATCCTAAAAGCAATTCAATATTTGTTATCAAGCAATGTTGGAGAAATAATTGTATTATTTGTAGCAATATTAATAACACCGTTACTTGCAAAATGGTTTAATATTACTAATATAAGTGCATTAGAACCATTATTACCAATTCATATTTTATGGATAAACTTAGTAACAGATGCATTACCAGCATTAGCGTTAGCATTTGACCCTGCAAATCGTGATATTATGAAAAGAAAACCAATAAAGGCAGAAAAAGGAATATTTACAAAAGGAATGATTTGGCGAGTTGTTTATCAAGGTATTATGATAGGAACATTAACATTAATTGCATTTTGTATAGGACTTTCAACAAACAATATTACAGGAACTACGGAGAATGTAGAACATATAAAAATAGAAATTGCTCAAACAATGGCATTTTCGGTACTAGCACTTTCGCAATTAGTACACGTATTTAATGTAAGAGATAATAAAAATATGGTAATAAAAACGCATCCATTCAATAATAAAAAACTTTTAATTGCAGTAGCCGTTTCAGCGTTATTAATGATAGTAATATTAGTTATACCAGCATTAAGGCAAATATTTAGCATATGGAAATTACCTGTAGAAAATATTGTTGAAGTGGTTTGCTTAGTGTTTGCACCACTTGTAATAGTTGAAATATTTAAAGCATTGAAAATTAATTGTTTAAAAGATGAATAATAAAAATTAAAAAAATACTACTAAAAAATGAAACTTTAGTGTATAATAATTGTATAAAATATAAAAAATGCTAAAAGGTGACAAAAAATGATGTATGATTTAATTGAAGTAGAGCCTAAATTAAATAAGAAAAAAGTAGCAGGAGCGATTATAATTGTATTATTAGCCATAGCATTAATAGTTTTTATTATATTAAAACACACTAAAAAAAATGAAGACGCAATAACTAATAGTACAGCGGAAAATGAAATAATAAATGAAGTAGAGGAAAAAACAGCGGAGGAAACGCAAGAAGCAGAAGTTATAGTTAGAGATAATCCAAACTATACAGAAGTAGGAAGAGAATTGATGAGTAATATATATCATTCAGAAGAAAAAATAGCATATTTAACTTTCGATGATGGACCTTCTAAAAGCGTTACACCTTTACTATTAGATTTACTAAAACAAGAAAATATAAAAGCTACATTTTTTGTATTAGGTTCAAGAGCAGAATTAAATGGAGATTTAATAAAACGTGAATATGATGAAGGTCATTATATAGCAAACCACGGATATTCACATATATATGGTAATATTTATCAAACACCAGAAAGTGTTTTAGAGGAATACACCAGAACCAGGGATATTATAAAAAATATTCTAAATACGGATTATGATGGACATTTATTTAGATTTCCAGGAGGCTCATCGGGAGGAAAATATAATTCAATAAAAGTAGAAGCAAAGAAAATACTAGATGAAAATAATATAGCATATGTAGATTGGAATGCGTTAAGTAATGATGCAGCAGGTGCAAAAACAAAAGAGGCAATAATTCAAAATACGAAAGATACCGTAGGAACAAAAAATTCAGTAGTAATATTAATGCACGATGCAGGAGATAAAATACTAACATATGAATCTTTACCAGAAATAATTGCATATTTAAGAGAACAAGGATATAATTTTAAAAATTTTTATGATATTATGAAATAATTATATTGACAGATTTGTTTTTTAGAAATAAAATACGAATATAAATTGATATAGGAGGAAAAAAATATGCCATTAGTAACCACGAAAGAAATGTTTAAAAAAGCAATGGAGGAGCATTATGCAATAGGAGCATTTAATGTTAATAATATGGAAATTATTCAAGGAATAATAGATGCAGCTAAAGAAGAAAATTCACCTGTAATATTACAAGCATCTTCAGGAGCAATAAAATATGCAAGAATAAATTATTTAATGAAAATGGTACAAGCAGCTTGTGAAGAAGCACCAAATATTCCAATAGCAATACATCTAGACCACGGGCCAGATTTTGAAACTTGTAAAATGTGTATAGATGCAGGATTTACATCAGTTATGATAGATGGTTCAAAATATGATTTTGAAGAAAATATAGCATTAACAAAGAAAGTTGTAGAATATGCACACGAAAGAGGAGTTGTTGTAGAAGCAGAATTAGGTAAACTTGCTGGAATAGAAGATGATGTTAATGTATCTGATGCTGATGCTATGTATACAGACCCATTACAAGCAAAAGAATTTGTAGAAAGAACTGGATGTGATTCACTTGCTATTGCAATAGGAACAAGTCACGGAGCCTATAAATTTAAAGGAGAGGCTAAATTAAGATTTGATATTCTAGCAAAAGTAAAAGAATTAATACCTAATACTCCAATAGTATTACACGGAGCATCAACAGTAATACCAGAATTAGTAGAAATGTGTAACAAATACGGAGCAGACATTCCAGGAGCAAAAGGTGTACCAGATGAAATGTTAAACGAAGCAAGTAAAAAAGGAGTTTCAAAAATTAATGTAGATACAGATTTAAGACTTGCAATGACTGCTCAAATTAGAAAAGTATTTGCAGAAGAACCACAAGCATTTGACCCAAGAAAATATTTAACACCTGCAAGGGAAGAAATTAAAAAAACTGTACAACATAAGATGAAAGATGTATTTTTATCAAGTAATAAAGCATAATTTAATAATATAAAGCCCCAGTATAGTAAATTACTAATAAATGGGGCTTTTTAATTTAGCGATTCTTTAACTTTAAATTTATAGCTATTTGCTTATTAGCATCTTTTTTTGCTAATTCCTGCCTTTTATCATATAATTTTTTACCTTTTCCAATACCAAGTTCTAATTTAACAAAACTACCTTTAAAGTATAAAGACATAGGAATTAAAGAATAACCTTTTTTTCCGAGTAAGACCAATTAATTTATTAATTTCACGTTTTTTTAAAAGAAGCTTTTTGTTGCGAAGAGGGTCTTTATTAAAAATATTACCGTGTTCATATGGACTAATATGTATACCAAGTGCGAAAACTTCTCCGTCTTTAATAATAGCATAGCTATCTTTTAAATTTACCTTTCCAGCACGAATAGATTTTATTTCAGTTCCGCTAAGAACTATACCTGTTTCTATTGTGTTTTCAATAGTATAGTTATGTTTAGCAGTAGGATTTTTTGCAATTAAACTAGACATTTATATAACTCCTTAAAAATTATTTTCATAAAAATTATAACATAATATAATAATAAAATAAAGAGAAAAAATAAAAAGGCTAAAAAGCCTTTTTTGTTAGTTATTGTTGTTATTGTACTCATTACTATTTTGCATAGCGTAGTACCATACAAGACCAACTATAGCAAGAGTAGCAATAGCTAAAACAAACCAAGTCCAAGTAGTAGGACTCATTCCTAGTATAGAACCATTAACGTTGGTATCAGCAGAAGTTCTTGTAGCAGTATAATCACCATTGTGCATATTATCTCCACTTGTAACACGACTTGCGCCGTCAGTAAAAGTATTTCCTAAATCTTTTATACCAGTACCAATGCTACCTACAGCATCTTCAACTACATTTTCAGCACCGCCAACTACATTTCTAGCGCCATTTGCAGCTTTATTCATAGATTCGCCCATATCGTTACTAGCACATACATAGGAAGAAAATAAAAGTATAATACTTGCTATAATAATACCAAATGCTTTCTTTAACATAATATTACCTCCTATTAAATTTGATTATATTTAATCACTATTAGTATAATTTTTTTGCGAATTTTAATACATAAAAAAATAAACTATTATGCTAAAAAAAGGCATAATAGTCAATTTTTTAAAATTATAAATTAATTTTTTAAACGAATAATAATAGCAATTGCCAATAAAATTAAAAGTACTCCAATAACAATTAAGATAATACTTAAAATATTAGTAAGACCAAGTTGAGACTCAGGAAGTGAACTTAAAGTACTTACAGTAGTACTAGAAGAAACATAATCGTCATTATTTCTAGTAGAAATAGGATTAATTGCATAAGGGTCATCGTCTGAATTTGTATTTGAAATTTCGTTTTCATCATCATTATTATTATTTATTAAATCCATATTAATTGTAGTAGCTTGAACAATGCAAGGTAATAATATAATTATTATACTTACAACAATAATATTAAACAATTTTTTATACATTTTAAACCTCCAAAAATAATGTTTTAAAATATTAATATAATCATACACAAAATATAAGCAAAAGTCCAGTGAATTTATAAATTTTATTTGTAAATTTTAAATAAAAAAATAATTGACATAAAAATATATAAGCTTTATAATATTAATAAGCTTTTAGGAATACAAGGGGGAAAAGCATTATCTTAAATAAATGGAGATGATAATTGTGCCATCATGGATTACTCATTTGGTAACAGCAAATAAGCTATCTAATAAAATAAAAATTAATGACAAAAATAGTTTTTTATTTGGAAATATTATGCCAGATATATTAATAAATTATATAGTAAAAAATACAAGCATACATAAAAATTATAAAGAAACTCATTTTTCAGAAAAACGTGTTATTAATGGAATAAGTCTTGATTTTCCTCAACCGGAAAATTTCTTTAATTTATATAAAGAAAATATGAATAATTCTGTAGTACTTGGATATTACATACATTTAATTACAGATTACTTTTGGAATGAAATATCATATAGTAAATATTTTAAAGGTTCGCATACAATAGTAGAGTTACAGCTTTTAGATGGAACAACAAAAAAATGTTCATTTGATGATGCAATACATATAAAACAAAAAGATTTTAAAATATTTACAGAATATTTAAAAAATAATAATAAAATAGAAAGAATAAAATATACAGAAGATTTACTAAAAAATTGTAAACAAATAAAAGAAATTCCTTTAACTAAGGAGGATATTGAAAATAGTATAGTTGAAGTAGAAAATTATATTATAGGGAATGGAAATGATGATATTATAATAGATAATGAATATAAATTATTTCATCAAAATGAATTACAAAATTATTTTGACGAAAGTATAGAGTATATAATAAAAACAGTACAATTATAAACAAATTATACAAAATTATTTATACGTAGATAAATTAACTGCAATGCGTAAAAGAATGATTATAGAAGTAAATAATTTAATAAACGATTGAAATAAATCAATATAATAAAAGAAAGGTGATTTTATGCTAGATGAAAAAAATGAAATTATTATATTTGAAAATCAAAATGTAAAATTAGAAGTTAATATGAAAGATGAAACAGTATGGCTAACACAAGAACAAATGGCAGAATTATTCCAAAAAGCTAAATCTACAATAAACGAACATATAAAAAATATTTATAAAGATGGAGAACTATTGGAAAGTGAAACTTTAACTAAATTCGGAAATTCCGAATTTGCTGATAAGCCTACTAATTATTATAATTTGGATATGATTATATCTGTTGGTTATCGTGTAAAATCTCAAAATGGTATTGATTTTAGAAAATGGGCAACAAAAGTCTGAATTATTATGATATTTTGTAGTGTAACTATAGTAAATGCAAGTAATGGTAATGCAAGTTTAACAACTAGTAGTACATCTGTAAAACAAGGAGAAACTTTTATAGTAACATTATCAGTAAATTGTGAAGATGGTATAAATGGAGTAGATACGTCTTATAGTTATGATGAAGATAAATTAGAACTTGTAAGTGCAAATGTAGCAAGTAGTAATTGGGCAAATTTAGGAATTGATAGTAAAATACAAGTAATAGTAAATAGTACCTCAAAGTTAACATCGGAAAATATTTATGTGCTTACATTTAAAGTAAAAGATAACGCATCAGTAGGAGATAGTGCTAAAGTAAGTATAAGTGAAATTAAAGTTGATAGTGATGTTTCAGAATCTAGTTTTACAGAAACACCAAAATCAGTAACTATAAATATTATTTCAAAAGATTCAGATACGCAAAATGGAAATAATGAAGAAAATCAAAATTCAGATACAACGAATAACAATAATGGAGGAAGTCAAAACTCAAACACAACAAGAGGTACAAAAAGCAATAGAGGAATATAACGATATAATAATTAAAGCTAATCTTGTAATATAGCAAAGAGTAGTAGAAGAAATAACACAGCTAGGAATAAAACCTTTAATCAAATGAGAATAATAGGAAATTAGCTTAAAATATAAAAATTTTAGGTTTAATAATATTGAATTAAAAAGATAAAAGTATTAATATATAAATATAAAAAACGAATCTAATTCTAATAAACTTATGTATGGATGTCTAAAAATATTGAAATCTTGGGAAATTCACAAAATAAAAAACTCATAGAGTGAAGTGTGTTTTTTGACAATCAACATAAAAAATGATATAATAAAACTAGCACAAATGCTGATAAAATATGCTAGGAGGTGCGCCAGTTCGGTGCGCAACGTCTAGTTTGGTGCAAGTCCAAACCTAGTAAGACTTAGCAAGTCGCTAGT
>CANRAM010000062.1 GCA_947628605.1 uncultured Clostridia bacterium
AAATACTAGCGACTTGCTAAGTCTTACTAGGTTTGGACTTGCACCAAACTAGACGTTGCGCACCGAACTGGCGCACCCCCTTCTTATTGACTTATACCCTATTTTGATGTATTATATACTAGTAGAAAATTATATAAACGTAAGGAGAATTTTAAATGTTATGTTCAGTATGTAAGAAAAATACTGCTATCATATTTGTTAGTAAAAAGGATAGCAATAAAGAAGATAAATTAGAAGGCTTTTGCTATAATTGTGCAAAGGAAAAAGGTATAAATCCTTTGGAAGTTCTTTCAAAGCAATCTTCTATTTTAGAAAATGATAATATTAATTTAGAAGATATGACTAATCAATTTGAGGATATATTTAAGGATATAACTGATAGCTTATCTAATAGTGACTTGAATTTAAATGGATTTACTGGTACAGCTATTCCTCTTGGTACTATTTTGGGTATAAATAATACAGATAATTTTTCAAGTCCAAAATCTAACGGTCATTCTAACTCTAATTCTAATAAGAAAGTTAAAGTTGAAAAAAAGGTAAAGCAGAAGAAAACTAAATACTTAGATACTTTTGGCACAAACTTAACTTTAAAAGCAAAAAATAATGAATTAGATGCTGTTATTGGTAGAGATAAAGAAATTCAAAGAATTATACAAGTTTTAAATAGACGTTTAAAAAATAATCCTTGTTTAATAGGTGAACCAGGTGTTGGTAAAACTGCTATTGCACAAGGTCTTGCTATAAAAATTGCAAATGGTAAAGTTCCTGCAAAATTGTTAAATAAAGAAGTGTATTTACTAGATATGACTTCTGTTATTGCTGGTACTCAATTCCGTGGTCAATTTGAAGCACGTATGAAGTCTATTATAGATGAATGTAAGGCTCTTCGGAAATATTATTCTAGTTATTGATGAAATTCATAATATTATGGGAGCTGGAGATGCTGAAAATTCTTCAAGTGCTGCAAATATCTTGAAGCCTTCTCTTGCAAATGGCGAAATACAATTAATAGGAACTACAACTTTAAGAGAATATAGAAAGCACATTGAAAAAGATTCAGCTTTAGAAAGAAGATTTCAACCTGTTATTGTTGAAGAACCTTCTATTGATGACACTATTCAAATTTTGATAGGTATAAAAAAATATTATGAAGAATACCATAAAGTAAAGATTTCAAATGATGTTATTAGTCAAACGGTTATAATGTCTGAGAAATATATTCACGACCGTTTTTTACCTGATAAGGCTATAGATATACTAGATGAAGCTTGCTCTAGAATTAATTTGAATAATAAAGAATTATATAAATTAGAACTTTTACGAAATCAATTGAAAAGTGTACAGGAAGAAAAGGAAGAAGCAGCTGACGCTGATTCTACTGAGGATTACCAAAAGGCTGCTGATTTAAAAACAAAGGAATGCAGGTTGCAAGAAGAAATTGATGCTTTACAAAGTAAAATGAAATTAAAACAACTTACTGTTCAAGATATAGCTTTAGTAATAGAGCATTGGACTAAGATTCCTGTTAAAAAAATAACTCAAGAAGAAACGCAAAAACTTCTTAATTTAGAGGATAATCTTCATAAAAGAGTTATTGGGCAAAATGAAGCTGTATCTGCTGTTGCTAGGGCAATTAGAAGAAATCGTGCAGGTTTAAAAAGTACTAAAAGACCACCTTCTTTCATTTTCGTTGGACCTACTGGTGTTGGTAAAACAGAACTTGCAAAATCATTAGCTTATGAAATGTTTGGTCGTGAAGATGCTATTATTAGAATTGATATGTCTGAGTATATGGAAAGTCATTCTACTTCAAAGCTTATTGGCTCACCTCCAGGGTATGTTGGTTATGATGATGCTGGTCAATTAACTGAAAAAGTAAAGAGACATCCTTATTCTATTGTGTTACTTGATGAAATTGAAAAAGCTCATCCTGATGTATTCAATATATTACTTCAAGTTTTAGATGACGGCCGTTTAACTGATTCACAAGGTAATTGTGTAAGTTTTGAAAATACGATTATTATTATGACTTCTAATGCTGGTTCTAACTTAAATAATAATTCTATTGGTTTTGGTAAACAGACTGTTGATAAAAATAAAACTCTTGATAGTTTAAAGAAATTATTTAGACCAGAATTTTTAAATAGGATTGATGAAATTATTATATTTGATAGTTTGAATAAGGAACAATTATTAGAAATTATTGAACTTATGCTTACAGATACAAAAAATGCTTTACAGAATAAAGATATTTCTTTAGAAGTATCTACTTCTGCAAAAGAATTTTTACTAAGTAAAGGAACTGATTACAAATATGGTGCACGTCCTTTAAGAAGAGCTATTCAAAGATATGTTGAAGATATTCTTTCCGAAATGATTTTGCGTAGCGAATTATTAAATGGTGCAAACGTTTTTGTAGATTGTGTAAATGATGAACTTAATTTTCAAATTAAATAGCTAACGGAGGAATTAATTATGTTTAAACATATACCAAATATACTAACAATTGTACGTTTCTTTTTAATACCTGCTATTGTTGGTTTTATGATTAACGACAATTATATGCTAGCTTTCATATTTTTAACAATATCAGGTATTACCGATATTTTAGATGGTTTTCTTGCAAGAAAATTTAATTTAATAACTAATTTTGGAAAATTGATAGACCCTTTGGCCGATAAAACTACACAGATTTCAGTGCTTTGTGTACTTACTATTCAAAATATTATACCTTTTTGGATTTTAGTTATTGTAATAGTAAAAGAATTTGCTATGATTTCTGGTGCTTCTTTCCTTTATGGAAAAGAGTTCGTAGTTTCTAGTAAATGGTATGGTAAGCTTTCTACTGTTTTGTTTTACGTAGCAATTGTTTCATCTTTCTTTATAAAGTATTTTAACACCAATTTGCAAAATCATCCTGATTATAGTATGAGTTATTTACCTGCTTTTGACCAATATATTTATTACTTGGCTTTAATTGCAACTATCTTTTCTCTTGTTATGTATTTTAGAGCTTTTTATATGCAAGGATATTTAAAAAAGGAAAATTTGAAAATTAATAATAATGATAGTAAATAATTTAGGAAGGTAAAAATACCTTCCTTTTCTAAATTTTTTCTATCTACTTTGTTCCTGTTCTTTTTCATTTTGTTTTTCTTGTTTTTGCACTGTTTTTTCTTTTCGTCTTAGTTCATTTAGTTGTTCATTTCCTATATCTACTGTTTTGTATCTTTCGTGTATATCTTTATTTATTTCGCTTTTAACATTTTCACCATTTTCTAGGTTAGCAATAAACTCACTATTTTGCATTTTTATAACTTCTTTTAATTCTTCATTATTTTCTTTAAAAGTTTCTCCTTCTTCTGTAAGAGATGATACAACTGTTTTAATGCTTTCTACTATAGTTCTAAAGACGCTTACTTTTCCGTGCATTATTAACTGTATTCATTTTCTCCTCCTTATTTTTATATTAATTTTTTATGATTTTTTACTTATACATTAATAGTTTAACATAAAACTAAGGAAAAATCAAGATTTTTTCACTAATTCATATAATCTCTTAATTTTTTACTTCTACTTGGGTGTCTTAATTTTCTTAGTGCCTTCGCTTCTATTTGCCTTATTCTTTCTCTTGTAACATCAAATTCTCTACCAACTTCTTCAAGTGTTCTTGCTTTTCCGTCCTCTAGACCAAATCTTAGTTTTAAAACTTTAGCTTCTCTTGGTGTTAATGTGTTCATTACTTCTTCTAATTGTTCTTTTAATAATGTATATGCTGCTGAATCGTGTGGTGCTGGTGAATCATAATCTTGTATAAAATCTCCTAGGTGGCTATCATCTTCTTCACCTATTGGTGTTTCTAATGATACTGGGTCTTGCGCTATTTTTTGTATTTCCATAACTTTTTCTACTGGCAACTCTAATTCTTGTGCTAATTCTTCTGGCGTAGGTTCTCTTCCAAGTCTTTGTAGTAAGTGTCTTGATGTACGTATTAATTTATTTATTGTTTCTACCATATGGACTGGTATTCTTATAGTTCTTGCTTGGTCTGCAATAGCTCTTGTAATTGCCTGACGAATCCACCATGTTGCATATGTGCTGAATTTAAAACCTTTTTTGTAATCGAACTTATCTACTGCTTTTATTAGTCCCATATTTCCTTCTTGAATTAAGTCTAAAAATAGCATTCCTCTTCCTACATATTTTTTTGCTATACTAACTACTAATCTTAAATTTGATTCAGCAAGTCTTTTTTTGGCTTCTTCATCGCCTTCTAAAACTTTTTTTGCAACTTCTAATTCTTCATCATAACTAAGTAGTGGAATTTTTCCAATTTCTCTTAAATACATTCTTACTGGGTCATCTGTACTAATTCCTTCTAAATTTGTAATATTTAAGTCTTCTACTTTAACATCTTCTACTTCTTCTAAGTCTTCTAAATCTGGTTCTGCATCGTCAAAGTCTTCTTTTAAACTTACATTTAATTCTTCAAATGCATCAAATATTTTTTCAATTTCTTCTGGATTTGCACTATCTAACTCTGATGCAATTTCTCCGTATGTTATTTTGCCTTGTTTTTTTGCCTTTTCTATTATATTTTTTACTTTGTCGTTCTCTTGATTTCGTGTTTCTTCTGATTGTTTTT
Organism: uncultured Clostridia bacterium; assembly: GCA_947628605.1. Taxonomy (GTDB): domain Bacteria; phylum Bacillota; class Clostridia; order TANB77; family CAG-508; genus RGIG8482. Next base: position 4,649 of record CANRAM010000062.1, read on the forward strand.
TTGCATTATTTTCTACATCTTCAATTTTCTTTTTTTCTTCTTTGCCCACTTTTTTACCCCCTATTTAATTTTAGCAATCTGTGATATTAGCTCATTTAGCTTTTTTTCTAATTTTATACTTTCCTCATTTGATATATCTTGTGATTTTAATTTTTCAATGATTTCATTTTTTTCTATATTTAATTTTTCTTTTTCATATAAATTTAATAAATCATTTATTGCTTTTTCATTGTCCACTATTTCAAAGTCGTCTGCCATAATACTTGTTATATGGTCTATTAATTCTTGTTCTTCTAATACATCAAGTATATTATTACTATCTCCTTTTTCAAAATGTTCATACAATTTCTTTGCAATTTTTCTATTTTTTTCTAGTTTAAAATCTTCTGGTTTTATTTTGGCACTAATTTGAGTATATGCATTAATTTCAGGATTAATTAGCAATGATAATATCATATTTTCTCGTTTTATTAGGCCTTCATTAACATTTTGATTTTTAATTTTTTCTTCTTGTTTTTTTATTTGTACTGGTCTTTGCAATATCTTACTGCCTTGGCTGTTTGCATATTTTAATTTGTTTGATTCTCCATATATTGCTTCCTTTGATATGCCGTATTCTTTCGATATTCTTTCTATGTATATTTCTCTTTCGATGTCATTATCTACTTTAGAAAGTATTTTTACAATTTCATTTAAAAATTTAATTTTATCACTTGCTGTTTCTATTTTTAGGTTATTTTTTAAGTTTTTTACTTTAAATTCTACTAATGAAATAGCATTTTCTATACATCTTTCAAATCTTCCACTTCCGTATTTTATAACATATTCATCTGGGTCTTTGGCATCTCCGTCTAGTTGTAGTATTCTTATATCGCAACCTAAATTTTGTAAAATTTCCATTCCCCTAATTGTAGCTGCTTGTCCTGCTCCGTCTGAATCATATCCTATAATTACTTGAGATGCATATTTCCTTAATAATCTCCCTTGTGCTTCTGTTAGTGCAGTTCCAAGTGAGGCTACTACATTTGTAATTCCTCTTTGATATAATGAAATTGCATCCATATATCCTTCTACTATAACTATTTTTTCGTTCCTACTTTTTTTTGCAATGTTTAACCCAAAAAGTTGTCTTCCTTTACTATAAACTATATTTTCTGGTGAGTTTATGTATTTAGGTTTACTGTCATCAAGAACTCTTCCTCCAAATGCAATAACTCTTTCTTGTATATCTTTTATTGGAAACATTAGTCTTGATTTAAATTTATCATAATACTGACCATTACCGTGATTTGCTTACTAAACTTGATGCTAGTATTTCTTCATCCGTAAATCCTTGCTTTTTTAGTGCTTTATATAGTTCGTCATAATTTGTGGAAAAGCCTATTTGAAATGCTTGTAGTGTATTGTTATCTAATTTTCGCTTTTTTACATATTCTTGGGCTTGTTTTGCTTTTGTTGTATACAAATTTTTGTGAAAATATTGTGCTGTAAATTCATTTATTTTGTATACTTGTTCTTTTAGTTTAATTCTTTTTGCATCTTGACCATTTTCTGCTAATGGTAAATTAATTCCACTTCTTTGTGCTAGCATTTCTAGCGTTGATTTAAAGTCTAGATTTTCTATTTTACTAACAAAGTGTATAACATTTCCTCCTACTCCGCATCCAAAGCAATGGAAGATTTGTTTATCTGGTGAAACAGAAAATGACGGAGATTTTTCTTTATGAAATGGACACAATCCAAAAAAGTTTCTACCGCTTCTTTTTAACACTACATATTGTGATATAACATCTACTATATCGTTACTATTTCTTATTTCATCAATTATTTCATCACTATATAGCACCATTTTTTATTTCCTTCCTAAATTCTATTATACTATTCGACATAAATTATCTAATTCCTTCTTATTTTACATAAAACTCTTATTTTTTTTGCTTTTAAAACATTTTTATTTCGTTATTGCAACTATAGTATAACATCATAAAAGAGAATATAACTAGATATTCTCTTTTATGATGTTATTTAATTCATATTTGTATCATCAAATGGTATAAATTTATTTACTACATTTTGTACCGGTTCAATATTATCTAATTCAAATTCTTTAAATGAAGAATTTATTTTGTTTTCGATTAGACCTTCTACTTCTTCTTGTGTTGCATTTTCTGCTAAAACTAATTCACTTACTAATATTTGTTTTGCATTTGATAACATTTTCTTTTCTCCTGTTGATAGGCCTTTTTCTTTTTGTTTATAAGATAGGTTTCTAACTACATCTGCAATTTCATATATATCTCCACTTTTCATTTTGTCCATATTGTCACGATATCTTTTATTCCAATTCATAGACATTTCTGTTTTTACTTCTTCTAAAATAGAAAATACTTTGTCTGCTGATTTTTTGTCTACAACGCTTCTTACTCCTATTTCTTCTGCCTTATTTGTTGGAACCATTACTTTAACATCTCCTGGCATTTTTAGTATGTAATATGCCTGTTTTTCTCCTAAGATGTCTTTTTCTTCTATTGCCTCTATTTTTCCTGCTCCGTGCATTGGGTATACAATATTGTCTCCTATATTAAACATACAGGTCTCTCCTTCCTGAAATATCTATATATCATAAAAAAATTGCGATTATTTTGTTAACTAAGAACAAGTTTTTTAATCGCTTTTTTCTTTTTTAACTATAAATATTATACTACAAAAAATACCAAAAGTCAAAAACTTTTTGGTATTTTTTTTCTATGGTTTTTTGTTACCTATTGGTTAGTAGAGCCAAATCCTCCAGTTCTTTCGCCTGTTGCTACATCATCATCTGTTGTAAGATATTTTTGAAAAATTCCTTGCCCTATTGCATCTCCTTTTTTTATTAAAACATCTTCATCTTTTATATTATAAAATGCAAACATAATATGACCATCATTATCTGGATTTCCATAATAATCTTTGTCTATAACACCTACACTGTTTGCAAGTATTAGCCCCTTTTTCTTTGGATTTGAACTTCTATTATATAATAATAGCATTTCATCATCTTGCATATATGCCTTTAGACCTGTTTTTACTAATGTAGGATTCGTTCCTTTTTTAAAACTTGGTACTACTACATCTTCTAATGCTTCAATATCGTATCCTGCTGAATATTTTGTTTTTCTAATTGGTAAGTTAATGTTTTCATTTTCAAAACCTTTTGCTATTTCAAAGCCACGTTTTTTTTCCATTTTCTACTTTTCTCCTTTTTTTTGCTTTATTATATATGAAATTTCTTTACTTTACAAGTGCATTTTTTATTTAATTGTATTTTTATACAGATTACTTAGTTTTACTTTATTTATAATTTTTCTATTTCTTCTTTCGTTAGTTTTGTTATGTTAGATATTGTTTCTATATCTATTTCTTTTGCTTTCATTTCTTTAGCTATCCTTCTTACATTTTCTTCGCCTTTTTTTCTTTCTTTTTCCTGCCCCTTTATTTTTCCAGCATTTTCTCCTTGTTCATATGCATAGCTTTTTGCTGATTCTTGGTCCATTTCCCATAGCTGTAGTCTTAGGTTTAGAGCTCTTATTTCTTCGTCTGATAGTATTTTTTCTATTTCATCGTTTGCTTCTTCTATTATTTCGCTTTTCTTTTTTGCCATTTCTATCAGCCTCCTATCCTCTGAATCTATTAACGCTAGCCAACATTCTAACTCATTTGCTAGCTCTGGCTTGCTTTTTCTAAATTTTGGTAGTTCTATGAAGTGATATTTTACTTCGTTTATTACTTCATAGTCCTTATGTTCTTTTGCTACTGTTACTGTTTCTGTATGGTATTCTGGTACATCTAATATGTTGTAGTTTAGTATGTTTATTAGTATTACTGGCTTTATTTTTTTGTATTTGTCTCC
>CANRAM010000063.1 GCA_947628605.1 uncultured Clostridia bacterium
ATTTTCCAATTAGTCAGACACATCTGACCAAATTGCTATTTTATTGATAAATAACTTCATTTAATATAATTTCTTCTACTCTATTTTTAATAGTATTCATTTTGGAAACCCTCCTAATTAATTTTTAACTTTTAATTTTTCATCAACATTTTGAAAAAAATTTTTTTAAGGCAACAAAAAAATATCTTAAAAATATATTGAATTTATTTAAATTTTGATATAGTATTATATATGAATTTTTAAAACGTACCAAGGAGGATAATATATGCCTAGAAAAACAAAAGAAATTGATGAATTATCTGCTAAATCTACAAAAGAGGAAAACACTAGAAATAGTAGTGTTACTAAGCGAACTCGTCGTAGTAGCACTTCAAAATCTGACGAAAAAGATGTAAAATCTATTAGTGCAAAAAGCAGTACAAAAAAAACAAGCTCTAATTCTAATACTACTACGAAAACTACAAGAACTAAAAAAACTACAAAAACTTCTAGTTCTACTACAAAAAAGGATAGTGTTAACAAGAAGAAGCTTACATCTAATAGTAAAACTGCGGTTTCTAAATCTCGTTCAAGTAAATATAACTCTAAAAAAGAATTAACAACTAATTCTTTTTTAGAATATTATGATTTACCTTATAGATATAATCAAACCGTTGTAAAAGTACTTGCACAAACGCCTAAAATGTTATTTGTATATTGGGATATTTCAGATGATGATAGAAAAAACTTTGAAGAATATTATGGAAATGATTTCTTTTCAAAAACTAAACCAGTATTAATTGTTCATAATTTAACTATGAATTATACATTTGAAATAGAAATTAATGATTTTGCAAATTGTTGGTATTTATATGTAAACGACCCTAACTGTAAATACAATATAGAACTTGGTAGGCGTCCTTATTCTAATACAAGTAACATTCACGATAACTACATTTATATTACATCTTCAAATGAAATAGATGCTCCAAATAATCATATTTTATTTGAAAAATTTAACCCAGAAGTAGTTTATAAAAACACTAAAAATAATACAATTTCTGTAAAAAATTTTTCAACACATACAAACTTAAAAAATATGCAAAAAATTTATAATATTTATGATTTATATAAACAAATATACAAAGATGAATTAGATGAAATATCAAACCACCCAACAAATCCATCTTCTATATTTAAAAAATAAAATACCAACAAAGGAGAAAACTAATGAATGAAAAAAAAGGATATGTAAGCTTCGTTTTACACGCTCATTTACCTTTCGTACATCACCCTGAAAGTGAAGATTATTTAGAAGAAGATTGGTTATACGAAGCAATATCAGAAACATATATTCCATTATTAACTAATTTTAAAAAATTAGAGGAAGAGAAAGTTGATTTTAGAATAACTATGTCAATTACTCCCCCTCTTCTTTCTATGTTAGATAATAAAATGTTACAAAGAAGATATATTAAATATTTAAAAAAACATATTGAACTTGCAAAAAAAGAAACTATTAGAACAAAAAATGATGAAAAACTTAATAAATTATCACATTACTATTTAGATAGATATTCTAATGATTTACATATTTTTAAAGATGTTTATAATTGTAATATAATAGACGGTTTTAAGCATTTTCAAGATATTGGCGTATTAGAAATAATTACTTGCGGTGCAACTCACGGTTATTTCCCTATTCTATATATTAATGAAAAAACTGTAAGAGCACAAATAGCTGTTGGCGTGCAAACTTATGAAAAATACTTTGGTAAAAAACCTAGAGGTATATGGTTACCAGAATGTGGCTATATTCCTGAAGTAGATAAATATCTAAAAGAATTCGGAATTCAATACATAATTACTGAATCTCACGGAATTTTATATGCCGACCCAACTCCTGTTTACGGCACGTATGCTCCTATCGTTTCACCAAACGATATAGTTGCTTTTGGTCGTGACATTGAATCTTCAAGACAAGTATGGAGTTCAATAAATGGATATCCTGGTGATTATAACTATCGTGAATTTTATCGTGATATTGGTTACGATGCAGATTATGATTATATAAAACCTTACATTGCTCATAATGGCGTTAGAGTTCACACAGGAATAAAATATTATAGAATTACTGGAGATACTGAAAATAAAGATTACTACAATCCTACTTGGGCAATGGACTCTGTTGAAAAGCAAGCTGGTCACTTTTTCGATTCAAGACAAGCACAAATTGAAAACTTAAGCCCTAATATGCACATACCTCCAATTATTTTATGTCCGTATGATGCAGAATTATATGGTCATTGGTGGTATGAAGGACCAGACTGGCTATATATTTTATTTAAGAAGATTTATTATGATAAATGTGATTTTAGCTTAATTACTCCTGGAGAGTATATTGATAAATACCCTGAAATTCAGGTTTCTACTCCGTGTAGGTCTAGTTGGGGTGCAAATGGATATAGTGAAGTTTGGTTAAATCCTACAAATGATTATGTACATCGACATTTACACGTTGCTGGAGATAGAATGGTTGAACTTGCTAACTTATTTCCAAATGAAAAAAATAGGTTGAAAAAACTTGCTCTTAACCAATGTGCAAGAGAATTACTTCTTGCACAAAGTAGTGATTGGCTATTTATTATAACAAATGGCACTATGGTAGATTACGCTAAAAAAAGAATAAAAGACCATATTGGTAGATTTACTAAGTTATATTATATGTTAAAAGAAAATTCGATTGATGAAGAATTTTTAAAAGATATTTGCAAAAAAGATAAAATTTTTCCAGATATTGACTATATGATATACTATTAAAAGAAAGTAAGATAAAATAAAATATTAGCTTTTTACACCGTTAGAAAAAATAAATTTGCTAACGGTGTAAAATTTACTTGATACGTCTTATGTCTTCCAAAATCTTTTCCCTTTCGTCGTCATCATTTACTTTAAGCATTGTAAAAACATCTTGCCATAGGCGGTTACTCTCCTTCGCATAAGAAGCTCTCTGAAGACTAACGAGGCCATCCTTTTAATTTATACTCGCATAATGTTTTGCTTGAGTCCATATCGGAGCTTTACTGTAATACCTTAAACTATCTGGATATGTTAAATTATTATTCTGTGTCACCGGGTACCTTACATCTACGTACTTACAAAAATAATTACTAAATCAAAAAACTTGCATATAAAGGTATAGATTTAATTCCATTTACTTCTCCAAAATTTTTAGTTGATAACCTTATCGCATAAATAGGTTTAAACCTTTTTATATAGTAATTAAGGCTTTTTGAAGTTGTACGTTCGGAAGATTTTACTTCTATTGGAATTATATTTCCGTCAACATTAATTAAAAAATCCACTTCATACTCATTTCCAAGATTCCAATAATATAGTTCTCTATATTTTGCATATAAATTTTCTGCAACATAATTTTCAATAAATACACCTTTGTATAGCATATTTTTATTCATCATAATTTCACTTACACTTATTTTTGATAATACTCTAAGTAAGCCTATATCACTTAAATAAATTTTAAAATTATTTTCTACATAGGCTTTTAAAGGTGATTTTGGTGTTGCTATGCTTTGGCATTTTAATAACATATTACTCGATAATAACCATTCTAGAGAAGATTCGTATTCTCTTGCTCTTGCTGACTTTTCTACTAAAGAATATTTAAATTTTTTATTTTCCTTTCCTAGTTGTGCTGGCATAGAATTATATATTTTATTATTTCTTAATGATTCTATATTTTCTGTATATTTAGACATATCTGCTAAATAAGATGTTACAATCATATTTAATATTTCATCTTCAAATTTAAATATATTTTTGTTATGCTCTATATAGTTTAATATAGCTATTGGCATACCTCCCGTACATAAATATTCACTGTATAAATTTAATGCTTTATTATGCACTGATTCTATCATAGGTTTCATACTATTATAACTTTGTTTTATAAGTTCTAATAATTTTTTTTCTTCTATTGCATCTAAAAACTCTTCAAAATCCATAGGATATAAATAATCTATCCATACTTTTCCTACTGGAAACGAACTTTTAAACCTATTAATTTTTACTCCCAACAAACTACCTGCCACTACTATTTTATAGTTTTTTTCACTTTCACAAAAGTATTTTAAAGAACTTATTGCTCTTTCAGATACTTGAATTTCATCAAAAAATATTATTGTGTTATCTAAATTTATATCTATTTCCAATATTGCTTCTATATTTTTTATTATTTCTTCAGGTTTAATTGTTTGTTCAAATATTTGTTTTACTTCTAACATACTATCTAAATTTATATATACATAATGTTCAAACTCATTTTTACAAAATTCCGTTAGTATATATGTTTTTCCTGTTTGCCTAGCACCTATTAACATATATGGCATTTTTATTTTGTTCTCTTTCCAATATAATAAATTTTTGTACAACTTTCTTTTCATAATCTCATCTCCTATAATATAATTATAGTTGATTTTAAAATTATTTTCAAGCCTTTTCGTGATATAATCACGATTTTAGTTAAAAAAAACGTGATTATATCACGTTTTAGTATTTTTTTATAAAATCTTATTCCGTTCGTAAAGCTATAACTGGGTCCTTCTTTGATGCAGCTCTTGCTGGTATTAAACCACCAATTAAAGTAAGTATTACACTCAATATAACTAAGATAATTGCATTGTTTGCATTTAAAACTACACTTAAAGGTATATTTCCTATAAAATTGTGCAACACCTTATTAATTACAGGTATTACTGCATATGAAATTCCAATACCAAATAAACCTGATAATAATCCAATTATAAATGTTTCAGCATTAAAAATTGATGATATATTTCGCTTTGATGCTCCAATAGCTCTAAGTATTCCAATTTCCTTTGTTCTTTCATACACTGAAATATAGGTAATAATACCTATCATAATTGACGATACCACAAGTGAAATTGATATAAATGCTATTAATACATAGGTAACTGCATTTACAATTGTTTTAACAGAACTCATTAATATTCCTGTTGTATCTGTATAATTTATTACTTGCTCTTCCTTGCCTTCCGCTTCCATCTTTTCATTATAATTATCTATAAAGTTTATAAAATTCTCTTTTCCATCAAAACTATCAAAATAAAAAGATATATATGTTGGCTCATCCTTGTCTTGATATCCTAAGGAAACAAGGTTTGTTTTAGCAGTGGTCTCCGTATCAGACATCATTGCAGTTACAATTCTAGTTATTTGTTCTTCCGTCATTTTCAATTCAAATGCACTAGATATTTTATCTTGGTCTACATTAAATGCTGAAGCAAAACTATTTGTTAAATTAGTTGTAAGTTCCCCTACCTTAGTTAAAATATCTTTTTTCATAACCGTTTCTGTCATAGCCTTTGCCATTGTGTTCTTTGTTTGTTCTATTGCACTACTAGAAGTAAACCCAGAAATAACAGAAGTTAAAATTTCGTTATTAACTACTATTTTATTATCTTGCTTTATAGGTTCTGTTTGTTGTGTAGGCAATTGTTCTATAATAGTATTATTACCATTTGCAGATGATAGCTGATTTTTAAAAGCTTCTATATCTAAATCTGTGCTAGGAATGTCTTGTGGTATATCTTGTGGCACAAATTGCGAAACACTACTATATGTTTTTACATATATTTGTAATAAACTCTTCAACAAACCAGAATACGTTTGCTTAAATGTACTTTTAGGTATTACATATTTACTTTCTAACGAAGATACTATTTGTGATGGCTCATATCCATCTAAATAGTTAGAAACAATCTTTTCTATATCTTGTTCTTCAAACTCTCCATTAATACTGCTAAACATACCATTAATTAAAACATCTAAGTTATTAGAAAAATCATTTTTAGCAGGAGTTGTATCTGTTGTTATTGAATTTGTTATTTCTGTCATATAATTTTGTGTTTGGTTTTGTAATTTCTTTTGGTCTATCTTTACATTAAAAGCACTTTCTAATTTTTTAGTATCAATATTAACTAAGTCTTCGAATTTTAAATCTAAATTATTTTTCTTATCATCAAATCTTGAACCAGAAAATACATCAACTTCCATATTGTCAAGTTGTTTTTTTACTGCATCTGTATTTGCAGAATAATTAATTATATAATCTATTAAATTGCTTGTGTATAAAACACCCGGATTTAACATCATAGAAGTAGTTCCTTCTTTAGGACATACAATACCTACTATTTTTAAGTTAATTGCATTATTATATAAATTATTTAAATACTCCTCGTCACCAGTCATATCTTCATATACATTATAGCTTTCATTATATTTATATTCATCTGCTCCCATAATTAGCTTTAATTCAACATTCATTAAATCCTCATATGATAGTGTAAGTGGCTCGTTATTTATGTCTACTGTTTCACCATTCATAATTTTTGCTACTAAACCAGATAATTCCTCTGTATCCCTTAATCCTAGTGAATAAATAAGTAAATCCGAAATTGTATTTGGCTCAGATAAAACTATCATCATTTCATCATAATTTTCTGGAAGATGACCTGCTAAAATATCGTATGAATTTTTTATTGCATCTTTATTATCTATCATTTGTGAATATATAGATGTAAAAGAAGACATCATACTAGATGAGTAACTCCCTTGAAACATATTGCTTGGATTTACTTTTGCAATCTTTCCGGTTGCATCTTTTGTATAAATTTGCGGTTCTACACTATATGAATATTTTATTGAAGATATATCTTTTTCTATGTTTTCGTTATTATTTTCTAAATGTTGCTTGAAACTTTTTAAATCATTAGTGCTTAAATTTGATAGCATAGTGGAAATATATTGTTCTTCTTCTACTTTACCTTCTTGTTTATTTTCATTAGTTTCTGATGTGGTCATTGACAATAAAGTTCCTGCTATATCTGTAGTTTCTTGCATTATAGTTAATGGATACGATGTTAAGGTATCTTGTTGTATGCTATCTACATAACCCTGAAATCCATTAGAAATTGCTTGAACTAATGCAATTCCAATAATGCCGATAGAACCTGCAAATGATACAAGTATAGTTCTTCCTTTTTTAGTTAATAAATTATTCAAACTTAATCTAAATGCTGTCCATAGTTTCATAGATGTTCTACCTATTTTATTTGTATCAAGTTTTTGAAAAACTTCTCCTTGTGCAATTGGATTTGTATCTTCTGTAATAGTTCCATCTAAAATTCTAATTATTCTACTAGAATATTCTTTTGCCAATTCTGGGTTATGTGTTACCATTATAATTAATTTATCTTTCGATATTTTTTTCAATATTTCCATAACTTGTACGCTTGTTTTTGTATCTAATGCTCCTGTTGGTTCGTCTGCTAAAATAATATCAGGATTATTAACTAATGCTCTTGCTATTGCTACTCTTTGCATTTGACCACCCGATAATTGATTTGGCTTTTTATTTATATGTTGCTTTAAGCCTACTTCTTCTAGTGCTTTTATTGCTCTTTGTCTTCTTTCTTTCTTAGGAATACCTCCTATTGTTAATGCAAGTTCTACATTAGATAATATTGTTTGATGGCTTATCAAATTATAACTTTGAAAAACAAAACCAATTTTATAGTTTCTATATGCATCCCAGTCTCTACTTTTAAACTTTTTTGTAGATTTTCCATTAATTATAAGGTCTCCTGATGTGTATCTATCAAGACCACCTATAATATTAAGCAAAGTTGTTTTTCCACAACCACTTTGCCCTAAAATAGAAACAAATTCAGATTCTCTAAATTTTAAAGTAATTCCTTTTAATGCTTCTACGCTTTCATCCCCTGTAACATATGTTTTCCTTATGTTCCTTAATTCTAACATCAAAAACTCCTTTCTTTCTAAAAGTTACCTGTTAGCTTATTATATATCAATATCAATAGCAAGTCAAACCATAAAAAGAAAAAATGTGATTATTTTATGATAAGATCACCCTGTGAAATTATTTTATGAAAAGTTCACCCTATGATATAATGGAGGTATGAGAACTGAAATGAATAAAAAAGAAAATTTAAAGGTAGCAGTAATTGAAGCTTGTGTTAATGGAATAATGACAATAAAAGTTGCAGCAAATAGGTTGGGATTTTCAGAGCGCTATGTAAAAAAATTGAAAGCGAG
>CANRAM010000064.1 GCA_947628605.1 uncultured Clostridia bacterium
GGAATATTAATAACTATAAATGAATTTGACTATTATGTACCAATATCTTCAGCGAAAGAGAAACATTACAAAATAAAAGAAGATATGGATTTTATTAAAATAAAACAAGATGATAAAATCATAGGTGTTTTAAATCTTAATAATATGCTTCCTATATCGGGTGATAATGTTAAGGAATTAAAATATAAAGATATAGAGCAATATAGAGATTTCTCCAGCGATAAAGAAAAATGAGTAATGTAATGAAATTAAAATTAAGAATTGGTTAATATGTCACTTTTTAGAATTAGATAATTTTTTAAAATTTCAGAAATAATATTTACAATCGTACTACAAAATGATAAAATTGTAGTACATTTGTAATGGGGGATTAGTGTAAGGGTTGAAAAAATAAAAATATTATATAAAAACCAGAGAATAGCTTAAACACTAGGAGAAATAAAGGAGGAATTAAAAATGTCGGGACATTCAAAATGGCATAATATTCAAGCCAAAAAAGGAAAGGCGGATGCAGCAAGAGGGAAGATATTTACAAAATTAGGAAGAGAATTATTAGTAGCAGTTAAACAAGGAGGACCAGACCCAGCAGGAAATTCTAAACTTAAGGATGTTATTGCTAAATGCAAAGCAGCTAATATGCCAAACGACACTATTAATAATGCAATAAAAAAAGCAAGTGGAGCAGGAGATACAGCAAATTATGAAGAAGTAATATATGAAGGATATGGCCCAAATGGAGTAGCTGTTATTGTAGAAGCCAGTACAGACAACAGAAATAGAACAGCTTCTGATGTTAGGCACGCATTTGATAAATGCGGAGGAAACTTAGGAACAACAGGATGTGTATCTTACTTATTTGAAAGAAAAGGTGTAATAGTAATAGACAAAGCATCAACTGATAAAACAGAAGATGATTTGATGATGATTGCCTTAGAAGCAGGCGCAGAAGATTTTTCTTCAGAAGAAGAATGTTACGAAGTTACTACATCACCAGAAGAATTTACGAATGTAAGAGAAACATTAGAAAAAGAAGGTCTAGAATTCGTAGAAGCAGAAGTTAGTCAAGTACCAAGTACATATGTATCATTAGACGAAAAAGCATCTGAAAGAATGCAAAGATTAATTGATATGTTAGATGACTTAGATGATGTTATGAACGTATATCATAATTGGGAAGAATAAAAAATAAAATGGGGGGTAAAACACATATGTAAATATGTTTAGTTTTATCTCCATTTTTATATATTAGGAGGGATTAAATTATGAGATTAAATTTTTATACTGTAAATAGTCAATATTTCAACTATTTAAGAGAAGTAGAAAACCGTATACCATATGTAAAAGAAAACAGACCATTTTTAGGAATAATTGTAAAAATAAACTACAAAAACTTCTTTGCACCAATGTGTTCACCAAAAGAAAAACATAAGGGAATGCATGAACAAAGAGATTTTATAAAAATGGAAGAAGGAAATTTAGGAGTAATAAATTTAAACAATATGGTACCAATACCAATGAGCAAATGCACACGTTTAGATATAGCTAATATACAAGATAATAAATACAAAATATTACTACAAAAGCAACTAATTTGGTGTAATAAACATTCAAAACAAATAATAGATAAAGCACAAAAATTATACAATACAGTAACATATTCAGAAAATGAAAATAGCATATTAAAAAATAGATGTTGTAATTTTAAACTATTAGAAAGAAAATTAATAGATTATCTAAAAACAGATTCAGTATATGAAGAAGTATATAGTTATAAAGTATCATAATAAAAAAGGTTATAAAAAATAAAGCTATAGCATATATATATTATATGCATAGCTTTATTTTTTATAGGAGGACAAACCTTGTTAAACTTTAATGAAATATTATCATATTTTCCAAGAAGAATTGCTAATGAAATAAATAAAAAAATTCAAGAAAAAAATACAGACGAACTAAATTTATTAGAAGAAATTAGAATAAGAGTATCTAAACCAATAATATTAAAATATACAAATGTAGAAAAAGTAATAGACACATTACAAGTAACACCAGAAGAAATACTAGAAATTCTACAACATATTTGTAACAATTCAATTTATTCTTATCAAGCTCAAATATGTAACGGATATATTACATTAAAAGGAGGCCATAGAGTAGGAATTACAGGTAATGTAGTAATGAACGACAATAAAATAAGCAATATTACATATATTTCAAGTCTAAATTTTAGAATAGCCAAACAAATTATTGGAGCAAGTAATAGAATTTTAAAGTATGTATTAAATATTGAAGAAAATACAATATATAATACCTTAATTATATCGCCACCAGGAGTTCGGAAAAACAACTATGCTTAGAGATTTAATTAGAAAAATAAGTAATGGAATAGAACAAATTAATTTTAAAGGAATAACAGTAGGAGTAGTAGATGAAAGAGGAGAAATAGCATCTATGTATAAGGGCATACCACAAAATGATATAGGGGTACGAACGGATATATTAGATAATGTACCTAAATCTTTAGGAATGCAAATGATAATTCGTTCTATGGCTCCTAAAGTAATAGTAGCAGACGAAATTGGAAGCGAAGAAGACGTAGAAGCCATTAATTATGCAGTATGTTGTGGAATAAAGGGAATATTTACAGTTCACGCTAAAAATATGGAAGATATAAAATTAAACCCACAAATTTCAAAGTTAATTAACACACATATATTCGAAAGATTAATTTTTTTAGATGAATTAAGAAAAGGAGAAATTAATAAAGTATATAACTTAAATAAAATGAGCTTAGATTATGTATTAGCATAAATTTAAGTTCTAAAAATAAAAAGAGTGAATATATATATAAAGGGGAGAGAATTTACATATGATAATAATAAAGATAATTAGTTTAATTTTTATTGTAATTTTAACTTCTTACACAGGAATCATTATAACAAATAGATACAAAAGCAGAGTAGAGCAATTAAAAGAATTTAAACGAGCTCTTAACATATTTGAAACAAAAATTAAATTTACATATGAACCAATACCAGAAATTTTTAAAGAAATTTCTAATAATATACATAAAAGCATAGGAGATATTTTTAAATCAGCATCTAATAAAATGGAAAAATATACTGCAAACGAAGCTTGGATAAAAGCAGTAAACGAATCCATAACAAGTATGAATAATGAAGACATAGAAGTTATAAAAGGTCTTGCTAAATTATTAGGCAAAACAGACTTAGATGGTCAAATTAGCCAAATACAGCTTACAGATAAGTTTATAGATACACAAATAGAAAATGCAGAAAAGGAATATGCCAAAAATAATAAGTTATATAAAACATTACGGAATTGTTTCAGGTCTTGCAATTGTAATTGTTCTTATATAGTTTTTTTAGAAGAAGGAGAAAAAGATGGATATTAATTTACTTTTTAAAATAGCAGCAATAGGAATTTTAGTTGCGGTATTACATCAAGTTTTAGTACGAGCAGGGCGAGAGGACCAAGCAATGATGACAACACTTGCAGGTCTTGTAATTGTTCTTACAATGGTAATTAAAGAAATTAGTGTACTATTTGAAACAGTAAGAACATTATTTAATTTATAAAATAAAGAGGTAAGTATGGAAATTATAAAAATAATAGGAATAGCATTTCTTACACTAATAATTGTTATTATATTAAAACAGTACAAGCCGGAATTTACAATATATGCATCTATTTTAGGGGGAGCAATTATTTTATTTACAGTTTTAGGGAAAATTAGTGGCATTGTTCAGTTATTACAAAATATTTCGCAAAAAGCACGGAGTAAATGGAGAATTTCTAGGCATATTAATAAAAATAACAGGAATTTCTTTTCTTACAGAGTTTGCATCAAGCGTATGTAAAGATGCAGGAGAAACAGCAATAGCTAATAAAGTAGACTTAAGCGGTAAAGTTATTATAGTAGCTATATCAATACCTATAATATCTGCATTATTAGAAACTTTAATAAAAGTGTTACCATAATGTAAAGAAAGGATAAAAAATGCAAAAGATAAAGAAAATTTTATTTATATTTGTAATTATTATGTGTTCATATAATACATCAATTGCAAGTCAAGAAGATATATTAGAAAATCAAAGTAATTCTTTAAATATAAAAGGATTTGCAGATGAAGCAAACAAGTATACAAATGAAGTGTTTGAAGGAATTGATGCAAACGATTTGATAAACGATGCTATTACTGGAAATATAGATAATAAAACATTAATAAATAGAATTTTAAATTTGTTTGGAAAAGAAATAAAACAAACATTACATATAATAGGTAGTATTATTGTAGTTATTGTAGTACATAGTATTTTAAAAAGTATAAGTGAAGGTCTTGAAAATAAAAGTGTAACACAAATTACCTATTATGTTCAATATATATTAATTGTAACAATAGTTATGAGTAATTTTTCGGATATTATTAATTTAGCAAAAGAAACTATACAAAATTTAGTAGGTTTTTTACGGAAGTTTAGTTCCTATATTAATTACTCTTATGATGACAACAGGTAGTGTTACTACAGCAAGTGTAGTGCAACCAATTTTATTATTTTTAATAACATTTATAGGAAACATAATTACTACGCTTTTATTACCACTAATATTAGTAGGTACAGCTTTAGGCATTATTTCAAAAGTATCAGATAAAGTACAAATTAGTAAATTATCTAAATATTTTAAAAGTAGTACGATATGGATTTTGGGAATAAGTTTAACATTATTTGTAGGAATATTATCACTTGAAGGAACACTTACAAGCAGTGTAGACGGAATTACAGCAAAAACCGCAAAAGCGGCTGTTTCAAATTTTATACCAGTAGTAGGAAAAATTTTAGGAGATGCAGTTGATACTGTTATTGGATGTAGCAATATTTTAAAAAATGCTGTTGGTGTAGTTGGAGTAATTGTAGTAATAGGTATTTGCATATTACCTATTATTAAATTATCAATTCTTATGGCTACATATTACATTGCATCAGCAGTATGCCAGCCTATTGCTGATGAGAAAATTGTTTCGTTATTATCGCAAATAGGAGATACTTTTAAAATTTTATTAGCAATGATTGTAGTGGTTTCTGTGATGTTAATAATTGGCATTACATTAGTAATAAAAATTTCTAATAGTGGTTTAATGTATAAATGAAAGTTGTGTGATTAGGTTGATTGAGTGGGTAAGTAATTGGGCAGAGCAAATAATTGTAGCAGTAGTTATAGCAACAATTATAGAAATGATTTTGCCAGAGGGAAATAATAAAAAATATATAAAAGCAGTTATAGGAGTTTTTATATTATTTACAATAATAGCACCAGTTATAGGAAAAATAGGAAATTTTGAGTTAAATGATATTGATTATGAAAAATATTTAGAAGATAGCGAAGATTATCAATCTATTTCGCAAAGTTTATCAGTAACTAATGCACAATCTATAGAAGAAATATATAAAAACAATTTGAAGGAAGATATGAAAAATAAATTAAAAGAAAAAGGATATATTGTACAAGATATAGATTTAATAATTGATAATAAAGATGGTGAAGGCTATGGAAATATTAAAGAAATAACATTAACAGTATATGAAATAGAAACATCAAATGATGAGTCAAAAAATCAAATTAATACAGTAGAAGTTGGAAAAATAGATTCTATAAAAGTTGGAAATACAATTAATAATAATGAGCATCCAAATAAAAGAATTAATAATGTGCAAATTGAGGAAATAAAAGAGTATTTATCTAGTGTATATGAAATTAAAAAAAGTAATATAAGTGTGATAAGTTAATATTATTAGGAGGTAGATATGTTTAAGGAAAAGGTAAAAGCTTTAATAGAACAAAATTCTAAAAATAGTACAAAAAAGAAGATAGAGAATATATTTGTTTTTATATTAATACTTATTGTTACAGTAATTGCAATTAATACAATTTGGAATGGAGATAAAGTTAATAAAGATAGCACAAGTGAAAATAGTACAAAAGAGTTGGCTATCTCGAGTGAAGAGGAAGTTTCAAATACTAATAGCGATAGTGATAATAGTATGGAAAAAAATTTAGAAAATATTCTTTCTAATATAGATGGTGTAGGCAAGGTTAAAGTATTAATTACATATTCTGAAAGTAGTGAAGTTGTAGCTATGTACAATGAAAATAATCAAAATAGCATAGTAGAAGAAAAGGATTCTAATGGAGGTACACGTACTACAACACAAAATGATACAAAGAAAGATATTGTTTACAAAGAAGAAAATGGAGAGAAAATTCCAGTAACTCGGAAAAGTAATAAAACCCAAAATGGAGGGTGCTATTGTAACAGCAACAGGAGCAGGAAATGCGAGTATAAAGAATAATATAGTACAAGCAGTAGAAGCTGTAACAGGGCTTGCAAGCCATAAGATACAAGTATTTGAAATGAAAAAAGATTAAAAATAATATTTTATTAAGTATTTAATTTTTTATTAAATAAATTTATTTTTAGGAGGATTGTATATGAAAGTTTTAAAGAAAAATCAATTGGCAATACTTGTAATTGCTTTAATGGTGGTGACGGCAGGATATTTAAATTATACTACTAATAATGACGTAGTTGCTACTACAACTAATGTAGTAAATGAAGAACAATATGCAGAAATTGGAGATGCAATGCTTGTAAATAGTGGTGAATTTTTACAAGAAGAAGATAAACAAAATATAGCTAATACAATTGCTAGTTCCAAAGTAAAAAACGATGAACAAAATAAAATAGAAGAAAATAATGTAGTAAATGATAATACTGTTCAAACAAATGCAAGTGAAGATAATTACTTCGAAAATTCAAAGTTAGAAAGAGAAAAAATGTATTCACAAATGCTTGAAACATATCAAAAATTGCTAGAAAGTCCATCTATTTCACAAGAGCAAAAAGCAATTTCTGAGCAAGAAATAACTAAAATAAATCAAACAAAAAATGCAATAATGATTGCGGAAAATTTAATTTCAACTAAGGGATTTGAAGATATGGTTATTTTTGTTAATGATACGAGTGTAAGTGTAATTGTTAAAGCAGAAAGTTTACAGCCTGAACAAATTGCACAAATACAAAATATTATTTCAAGAGAGTTAAAAGTTGAAGTAAGTAACATACATATTAGTAATAAATAATTATATAAATATATTGAAAATAGTATAAACTGAAGAAATTGCATATAAAGAAATTATTTACAAATAATAATTTTATAAAATTAACGGAGAGTATTCAAAAATAGTAAAATTTATGCTATACTATAAATAGTATAAAAAGAGAGGAGCATTGCTATGCAACAATTAACA
>CANRAM010000065.1 GCA_947628605.1 uncultured Clostridia bacterium
GAATTCACAGGTGACAACGGACTATGGGATTTAGTTGCTAACGATACAAATACTGGAGTAACATTAAAAGTAGAAACTGATGAAGATGAAACAGTAGAATTTGATTTATCAGATATTCCAGAAGGGACAACAAAAGATGCCACATCTAGTGAAAATATTACTTTAGGAGAAATCAAAGACGGCAAAGCAACAGTAACAGTTCCAAGTATAGTTGGCGAATATACTTTAACATTAAAAGCAGAAAAAGGAACACAAACAATAAAGATTAAAGTAGAAGATATTACTTTAGCAGAGAGTATTACATTTGAAGAAATTCAAACTGAAGATATTATGAAATTAGATGAAACTGTTAGAGCAAATACTCAAGAGGTAATGAAATCTGAAAATAAACCAACATTTGGTGGAAGTACAATAACATTCAAAGGCAATGTAAACAATATGCAAGGAAACAAAACATATAAAGCAAGACTAAATGTTACTGGATTAGAAAATGAAAACATAGAGTTAGCATATGTAAAAGATGAAAAAGTAGAAAGAATAGATGCAGAAGCAGTTGAAGGAACAACAGATACAGTAATTGTAGAATTAGATGCAACAATGGCAACTACAAAATTTGTAATGGCACCAAAAGGAGCAGTAGATGCTCAAATAGAAAATGCAATTGAAGAAGGTAATTGTGCAACAGTAACATTTGCATCTACATCAAAATTACAAGTAATTGAAGCAAAACCTGTTGCTGCTGAACTAAATGAGTCTACAACTATTCAAAACAATAAAACAAATGTTATTACTGCTGTTGAAGATAGTAATATAAGTAATAAAATTAATATAGGAACAAAAATGAGTGATATGAAACCAATTATATTAGACACAAAAACATTTACAGCAGTTGATAAAGCAACAAAAGATACTGTAACAGCAAAATGGGTTCCAGTAGCAGTACAAGTGTTAAATAGTGAAGCTGATAACCAAACATTACAAAGTGTAATTTCAGTGACAGGCGAAGGTGTGTTAATTGAACCAAGTAAAGGATATAAACAATGGGTATATTTATGGATAAATGCAGATAAAGAAGGCGAAAGAGAATGTACATTAACATATACTGGAGCAAATAATTACAAAGAAGAAATGAAATTAACAATAGATATAAACGATGCTACAGATGTAAAAATATTATCAGCAAGAGCTGTTGAACCTAGTGAAGTAAATGGACTTGAAACAAATAAAGATGGAATAGTTGTAAATAATACTGTAACATATTTAGCAGGAAATCCTGGTAATACAAAAGCAGTATGTGAAGTAAGTATAGACACTTACAGATATGGTATGAAAGAAACAGAAATGACAGTACCAGTCGGCAAAAACAAAACAAAAACTATAAAAGGAAGATGGTATGCTGTAGCATTAAAAACGAACGTGCCAGTAGATAATATACTAGTAGATAATAGCTGGGGAGCAACTTTATCAGGCAATACTGAAATCGCTGGTGGAAATTGGGAAAATATAACGAAACTTGGAGCAAAACTAAACGACTATGAAATAATTGTATGGATTAATGCTGACTCAGAAGAAGAAAAAACAACTGAAAATGTACAACAAACATTAATTAATAAATATACAGAAGATGCTACAGGAAAAGCATCAAAACATCAAACAGGTATTACTGTAACAGCAGAAGATAAATCTGTAACTGAAACTTATTCAAATGATACATATGCTGTATGGTCTAGTAAAGAAAATGAAGATGCTAATAAAGGTGTTCTACAAGGTGTTAATGTAAGAGAAGATGTTCATAATGATGAATTAGGAAATTTAGATAGTAAAATTGATACAAGCAAACATACTTTAAGCCATAATATAACAGAGTCAGAAAAAATTAGAATAACTAATAATAGAGATTCTGAAACTAATGAATTAACATCAACTCTAACATTAAATAGTAATAAATTTGGAGATATTGAAGTAAATGGAGAAGCAGGAAAATGGGCACTTATTTATGTTTCTCTAAGAGGAGATTTAAATAAAATTGAAGATAGAAACAATGATAAAGGAACAATATACGTTGATGCCGCTAATGCTAATGAATTAATTGATAAAGAAGCAACTCCTAATATTAATAACGCAGGAAAATGGTTTAGAGTTCCAGTATGGATTAACCTAAGCAGTGAAAAAATCAAAGCTATCGTGAACGATGAAGATGCAAGCATAGCAGTAAAATTCGGTTCTTCTACACCAGTAAAAGAAGAAAACTATTTCTTATTGAAAATAACAGACGACAACAAATTAGCAGATAGTAAAAATATAACTGAGCCAAAGAAACCTACACAAAAATCAAAAGATATGGAAAATGCTACAGCAGAACAAAAGAAAGAGATAACAAATAAATTCTTTGATAATACCGACAATGGAAATGATGGAAAAGCTAAAGAATTATTACAAAATGCAGAAGCAATAAAAGATATAGAAGTAACACCATATGAAGATATGATATATGTAAAAGTAAAATATAGTAATTTTAATAACGTAACAGGTGCTGATTGCCCAGTTGTACCACTAACATTAGATATATCGCCATTAAAAGATGTTGAAGGGGCAAACTTATTCCACAGTGGAACAGGTACTACTTGGACTAAAGCTTGGGATGGAGACCACACAGATACAACTTATAGCACAGGACTTTACTTAAATTCTAGTGCACAAGTTTCAATAGGTCATTATGTTAAGGAAGTATTCCTAGCAAAATGCAATGATGAGTCTTGTTCTAATCCAGCAACAGTTTTACACTACATTATAGAGTTTGTACAAGAATAATATAATAATTCGTTAAAACGTCTTAGAATTGATTCTAAGACGTTTTAGCAATATTATTAGGTATACCTAAATAAATTGTTCCAAGTTCCATATTAAGTAAAGCGGAACATTCATAAATCCATCTTGGATGTCTAGATTTTTCAACGAAAATTTTAAAGCAAGTTCTGGTTTATATTTTTGCCTATATAAAATCAAACTCCTTGAACCAATATTTTCACCTGCTTTTACTTCTATAGGAATAATTTTATCTTTAAACTGCCATACAAAATCAACTTCTGCAGTATTTCCTGAAGTCCAATAGTATGGAATATTTCCATTTTTTAAAGATAATAACTCTAGCAAAGCAAAATTTTCTGCCATTGCTCCTTTAAATTCTTTATAAACATTTATATCATTAGCCAATATTATGCTTGCATCCACTTTTGCTTTTCTTCTAAGTAAACCTACATCGCACATATATATTTTAAAACTTTGTATATCGGCATAACTTGACATTGGAACATTAGGCTTTTCAATTTTATTAACTTTATAGCATAAACCTGCTGAAATTAACCATTGTAATGCATCTTCTAAATCTTTAGCCCTTGCTCCGTGTTTTGCGTGACCATATACAAATTTTGAATTTTCTTTTGAAAGTTCTTTTGGTATATAATCCCATATTAAACTTAGTTTAGGTGTATCAGATAAAGGTGCGTGTTTGGCAAAGTCTAATTCATATGAATTTAAAATTATATCTTGTATTTTTTCAACTTGCTCTATATCTTTTGTCGTAACCCATTTATCTACTACTTCTGGCATTCCACCAACTATATAATAATATTTTAAATAATTTATTAGTTTATTCTTGAATGTTGCAGTTATTTTTTCTACATTCTTTTCTAAATATTCTATTAATAAATTTTCATTGTTTGCTAGCAAAAATTCATAGAAGTTCATTGGCTTTAATTCAAGAAAATCTACTTTTCCAACAGGAAATGATAATGGTTTTGAAAGAGTAATTCCAAGCAATGAACCTGCACATACTATATGGTACTCTGGAGCATTTTCATAGAAGTATTTTAATGATGTTAGTGCTTTGTTGCAAAATTGTATTTCATCGAATATTATTAGTGTTGTTATAGGATTTATTTTTTTATTGTTTATTATTCCTAATTCTTCTATTATTCTTGTAACATCTAAATCCTGTGAAAAAATTTCTTGTAAAGAAGTATTTCCTTCAAAATTAAAATATGCAATATCTTCATAATTATTTTTGCCAAATTCTTTAAGAAGCCAAGTTTTTCCACATTGTCTTACTCCTTTTAATATTAATGGTTTTCTATCATTAGATTTTTTCCAATTTAATAAATCTTTATATAACAATCTCTTCATTTCTACATCGCTCCTTTTGAATAAGTATGGTTTTTGCAATATTATATTGCATTTATCATACTTATATTGTAACACATTGTTGCATTTTTATCAATAATTTGTAATTTTTTTAAATTTATTAAAATTAAAGATTTTTTAAAAAGAAACGTAGATATATAAATTTATAAGATATTAGAAAAAACGCCTTAGCTTTATTCTAAGACGTTTTTCTATATTATTATTCTTGTACAAATTCGATTATATAGTGAATGTATGGTGTTGTTAATTGATCAGGTGTTTTTGTTGAAGGATTTGAACTACTTCTTGTTAGATACATATCTACAACTTTTCCTTCTGTATAACTTACGCCAAGATAGAAGTTATTTCCATCATAATCTCCGCCATCCTTGCATAATCCCCAATTATCATTATTAGCAAATTTAATATATACATTATCACTTCCTGTTAATGCTGACATATCAAGCGTTAATGGTATTACTTTGTCAGTTTCTTCAGTACCGCTTTGTAGGTTTGATAAATTACCTTTAACTCTTACATGAACGATATTACCTGTTTTTGTTGTATCTATATCACTTATTTGATCTGCGTTATGTTGTAATGCTTTTAGGTCATCTTCATTTACTATGGTATCTTCAGTCTCTGCATCTCCAAACCATTTTTGATATTCATTTTCTTTAGCATCGTTATCAGTCAAATCTTCAATGTCTGGTACATCTGCTACAGTTGGTTCTTTTATTTTACTTGTATCTACACTAGTTGCTGCACTTTCATCTTCGAAAATAACTTTCAAGCTATTAGTTTCCTTAACTGGTGTATCGTGGCTAAACTTGATTTCGATTGGAGTAGCCGTACTATTATTTTTAGAAATAGCAGCTTTTACTTTATCATTAGATAAATTAATCCATACTGGAACATTATACCAATTTGTACTTCCTGTTGCTGTTACATTATCACTTTTTACAAGAGCTTGTTTGTTTGCAGTATCTACATAAATACCATTTTCTAATCCGCCATTTTCATCTTTTATTGTTAAACTACTTGTTACTAAATACATCACAATCCATTGACCTTCTTCTCCATTTACTGTAATTGGTGCAACATTATTTATTGGAAGTTTAACTGTAGCAATTTTTGTTTCATCTGAATAAGTTACTTTTCCAGCATCTGCCTTTAAGTTCTTAGCTATACTTAAGTTATTTTTTAAACTTAAAGTACTATTTATCTCATTTATTGTAATACCTGTTAAAGTACGATCGCTATAATTATAATCATCATTTATCATATAGCCACTAATTTTGTAGCTATTATGTAAGTCTACATATGATTTCTCGTGTTGTTCTACTTTTAATGTCATATAATTAGTACCAGGTGTACCCTTCGTAGACCTATTAGTTATAGCATATTTATTTGCTATTTCTTGTGTTAAATTAGTAGCTTCTCCTGCATCAGCATTTACCCAAATTCTTACTTTTCCTTCTGATATATATTCTGCTGGTAAATCTACCCAATTTCCTGCACTGCTACTAGTTGAATCCCAATATACTAGACTTTCTGCTGGTATATTTGTTTCTAAAATTACACTATACCATCTGCCTTGAACTGATGTAATTTTATTTGAATCTTTATCGGTACCTGTTGGATTTATTGTATCTCTTGTTATATCATCATCCATTGCATATTTGTATGTATCAATATTTATAGTATATGTATTAGTAGCAAATGTTGGAGTTTTAGTAACTATAACACCTTTACTATTTTCATCTGTTCCAGCTACTGCTGATAATATTTCTGGATTAGATGCATCTTCTATATCAATTGTTAATTTTAATTCTTCGCTATATCCATTTTGTCCATTATATAATAAAGTACATTCTTTTTCTCCGGCTTTCTCTGCATTTATCCATAAATAAACGTGTTGTTTATCACTATCGCTATAAGGTTTTAATAATACATCTCCATCTTTTACAGAAATTGTGCTAGTAAGGTTAACATTATTATCATCATTATCTAATAACTGCAATTTTACTGGTACCCATTTACCACTTCTTGTGTTTGCAGAACTTTGTTCATCAGCAACAAAAGTTGTTGTATTTAAATTAATATTTTTTAATTCTCCTAATTTTACTCCTAATGATATTTTGCTTGTATCTACACTGTCTTTTTTCGCACTTACTACATAATTGTATCCTACTATCCCTGCATTACCCGTCTTAACTGCATCAAATATTTGCATTTTTGATGTAGAAGTAAATTTTACTGTATCGCATTTACCTGCCTCTATAGCAGCTTTTATTTGTGCATCTACTGCTTCTGTTGGAACCACTACTATTTTTGTTTCTGCCATTGTTGCATCTAAATCTACTAACATTGTATTTGTTGTTCCTTCTACTGCCTCTGGTGTTATTCTTACTACTTCATTTCCTTTTAAATATGCTACTTGCACATTTGTGCTGTTCATTTCTTCTGCTTTTATTCTTGCTTTATATATTTTATTTCCTTGCATATTATTTACATTACCTTGGAATATTGTTACATTTCCAGCAGTAGATGTATTTTCCGCATCTTGAACATTATATATTGGTTTAGTTGTTACTTCACCGCCATATACTTCTTGTGTATTAGCTCTTACAGCTTCATCTAATTTACTAATATCTTCAGTTTGAATTTCTTCAAATGTTACTTTTGCCTTATCAGCCAAAGTAACATCTATTACGTTTATTTTAATTGTTTGTGTTCCTTTTTCTGCTTTTAATGTTAAAGTATATTCTCCAGCTGTTCTTGGAACTTTTATAGTTGCTTTTCCGTCTGTTACCTTGCCTAAGTCAACAAGTTCACTCGTTGATGCATCTTTTTCTGTTCCAACTGGTACATTCTTCAAATTAACTGATACTTTGCTATTTGCTTTGGCTTCTACTTTTAATGTTACTACTGTATTTGTATCATCAGCAACTAAATCCCATAGTCCGTTGTCACCTGTGAATTT
>CANRAM010000066.1 GCA_947628605.1 uncultured Clostridia bacterium
GCCTTTCTCCTAACGTTAGATTTATTGTTACTCCGGGCTAATATTAATAATACTATTATGGTTATGACTAGTGCTACTAATGTTATTCCTCGTTGTCTTACATAATTCTTGTTTTTTATTTTTAATATTATCATTTTCCGTTTACCCTCCTCATCTTTTGTTTGTACGGCTTTTCTAATATTAAATTTTATATTGGGTCAAAATTTATTACAATAACTTTACTATTTTACTTTAGTAATAGATTTTCATAATATGTTACTACTTTTTATCATACCCTATTACTCTTTCGATACCATCTCCGATTTTTGACGTTGACTTTTTTCTTTTCTACAATTAATTTTTTGTTTACCATACAGCATTCGCTTTTGCTCCTGCTATTGTATTTGCAAATAGCCAATTCTTTTGATGTATTGCAAATAATCTTATACTTCTTTCCTCTCCCGAATTATCTATAAGAAGACTCAAGGGACTAGTACTACACGAAAACCATCATAGTTTGTCGCTGAACCGAAACGATTATGGTAAGCAAACACTCCCGCAAGAGTTACATTCTCCCAATCGCCTCCGGTGCATAAAGAATGGTCTTGCACTGGTTGGATAACCCTGCGCATCGCCGCACCATCCAAGTGTTTCTCTAACAGCATCACCTTTTTGCTCATTTGTAATACTATAATATGTTCTGTATCTATCACTATTCTTTGGTGTAGAATTATTATCTGTAAAAGAATCCTTTCCATAAGTAGTTAAAGTACCATTTACATATGATGCCATTACCTCCCATAATCCTCCACTCATATCATATACCCCAGTTGTATTTCCTGTTGTACTTGCATTTTGTCCCTGTTCACTTGTCCAACCATTTGTAACTGTTGGAGTTCCCGAATCCGTTATATATGTCGTTGGATTAACTTGCTGTTCACCAACGTTTGGCGAACTTCCTCCATATCCTGTTATTGCATATATGTTATTGTTATTATTTCCACTTATATTATTGATATTTAATTCCTGACCTATTCCTGTGTTCTTGCACCACGATAGATATGCTACCGCTCCCCATTCACTATTTTTTGTCATATGTGTATCTACTGTTTCTGTAAATTCATATGGATTTTTTCCAGTATCATTCATTGCTTGGCATAATTTAAACATATCATTTATACATATATAATTATAACTTGGGCGATTTGGTTTAAATTCTGGATATACCATATTTGTATCTACAGTGTAAGTTCCATCATAATAGTTAGCTCCACCAACTGCTGTATATTTTAACTCTGAATTTTGTCCTTTTGTTTTTTCTGGAAATGCTGCCTCAAATTTTGACATCCAAAATCCCGTTATCTCTTTATTCCATTCTCCATTTGCATAGCCATTATTTGAACCATCACAAAATGCTGGATGTACTATATAAATATCTTTTCCTTCAGTACTAGCTGTTGTGTCGTTTGCTCTTTTTATTTCTATTTCATCCTTACTTTTTCCACTACTTGTTTTTTCAGCGGGTTCATCTGTTGTTCCTTTTAGGAACACTATATCTATTGTTTGAATACTACTATTCACTTTATATGCAAACCTTGGTATCCATACCCATAAACTTCCATCATTTGACTTTGCATTTGCCCATTTTAAATCTTCCTTATTTTCTACTAAGTAATCATACCAATCTGATGACCTTGAGTTTATTGGACTTATTGTTCCACTTCCATCTATTGTTACTGGTGTTAAACCACTTGCAAGTTGTGGTCTATTTACTCCTCTACTTTCATTAAAATCTGGATCTATATCTAATACATTATCTATTGCATTATTAAATTTTGCTAACTCTTCTAACTCCCTTTCTTGTGCATTCATATAATTCTTTCCTGCTATTTGAGCTGTCCTAAATATTCCGCCTTTCTCCTAATGTTAGATTTATCGTTACTCCGGGCTAATATTAATAACACTATTATTGTTATGACTAGTGCTACTAATGTTATTCCGTTTTTCTTGTTTTACCTCTTTTCTTTCTCTTATCTCTTTTAACTTCATTCGTTTCCTCCTATATATTTTTCTTATTGTAATATTTTTTTGTTATCAATAATTATATTTTTGCCGCCTTTGTATTTCAATATATTGTTTTATCTATATTATATATATATTTCCATAATAACTTTTTACTTTTGTAATATTTTTATTAAATTGCAAAAATAATTTACATAAATTGACTTTTCATTAGAAATTTGTTACAATATTTTTAGTGTTAGTTTTTATAATGTTTGTTGAGTTATTTAATGAACATAAAAAAACTTAATAGTAACAAATAATTAATATTTTTCTTTAAGAAAGGAGATTTTTATGGCAACATTAGGTAATTTTATTACACATATGGACATCTCAACTGACCCATTGTATGAACAATACAGCGATGAGTTTCAAACCTATCAAGAAATAATATACTCTTTGGATGAAACGAGCATTGAGTTACTCCCTAAGAATTTACAGAAATTGTTGCTTCGGTGTGAGTCAGAAACATTACTGAAATGCTGGGACGAGTTTGGATGCTTTCCTAAAAACTCTGGTATGCGACTCAATACAAGTTCTGCTTATGCAGCTCTGAATACTCTGTCTTGGTATCCTACTGTGTCAGTATTCGAGCTTTTAGAAATAGCAGAACAATTCCGATTAGTTTTTTTACCTATTGAATTAATCGATATGGAAAAAATCTCTGAACGTTATTCTGTCAGAGATAAAAGTTATGGTAATGAGCTAATTACTAAATATAATGAGTTTAAGTTAACTACTGACAGTTGTTACAATTTAAGACCGCAAAAACTCTTTATGTTAGCGCCTTTGCCATTCTATAATCCGGAAGAATATATTATGAATGGTGTTGTAACTGATAAAGCAATCTTCCCTAAAGAATTTTATCAGTTAGATAATTTTCAAAATTATCAATTTTACAAATTAAGGAAACTCTATGAGGGGTTGAAATCCCAATCACCATCTAGTAGCTTTTATAGTAGTTTCAATGACGTTTACAAAATTATGAAACAGCATTTCGTTGAAACAAGCTGGGTGCAACAGTTAATGAGAAGCAGGAACATTCAGCCTGATTCGCTAAACGTATTAGGCGATTGGATTTATTTTGCATTCAATTCCATTATATTTTCGGTTGATGCATTTCCACCTCATAGCAGTCTGAACTCTGCGATGATAGCACATATCGGGCTGGTCTTTGGGATAGACTTACCAGCAGACTTTTTTAAAATGTACTATCCTAAAGAAGAAAACAATGATTATTCACTCGTTACTCATTCGCTTAGTATTTAATTATCTTGTTACAGCAAGCAAGGAAAAGTGTATTTCACTTTTCCTTGCTTGTTTTTAATATAAAATAAAAAGAATTTTATTTACATATTTCTAAAATAGCTTTTTTCAAATTTTCTACTTCCTGTTCTGCTTTTTCTTCTACATTTTCTTTCACTCCTATGTAGAATTTAATTTTTGGTTCTGTTCCAGATGGTCTTACGCAACACCACGCATCATTTGAAAGTTCATAGTATAACACATTTGATTTTGGAAGTGTTATTTGGTTTTCTTCATTTGTAGTCATATTTTTTGATATACTTGTTTTATAATCTCTTGCAGATAATACTTGGTAACTACCTAATTGTAGTGGTGGATTTTGTCTTAATTTTTCCATTATGCCTGCTATTTTTTGTGCTCCGTCTGCTCCTTCCATTGTAATTGTAGCTAAACCTTCTTTATAGTATCCGTATTTTTTATACATATTTTCCATTTGGTCGCACAACGTTAAACCTTGTGACTTATAATATGCTGCCGCTTCACAAAGTATCATAACTGCTGCAATACCGTCTTTATCTCTTGCGTGAGTACCTACTAAACATCCATAACTTTCTTCAAAACCAAATACATATTCCTTATTTTTTTCTTCTTCAAATTGTTTTATTTTTTCACCTATGTATTTGAACCCTGTAAGTACTTCAACTAATTCTAAGCCATATTCTTTTGCAACTGCATCTGCCATATTAGTTGATACTATTGTTTTTATTAAAACACCATTTTTAGGTAATATATTTTTTTCTTTTTTTCTACTTAATACATATTCTGCAATTAACATTCCAGACATATTTCCAGTAAATGCTTTGTATTCGCCTGTTTTTGAATCTTTTGCGTATACCCCTAATCTATCTGCATCTGGGTCTGTTGCTGTTATTATATCTGCATCTACTTTTTTTGCTAAATCAAATGCTAAGTTAAATGCTTTTTTATCTTCTGGGTTTGGATATTCTACTGTTGGGAACTTTCCGTCTGGTTGTTCTTGCTCTGGCACTACATATACATTTTCAAAGCCAAGTGTAGATAGTATCCTTTTTACTGGTTTTGCACCTGTTCCGTGTAGTGGTGTATATACTATTTTTAAGTCTTTTCCTACTTTGCCTATTTCTTTATTTAACGATAATTTTTCTAATTCTTTCATATATTTAGCATCAATATCTTCTAAAACAGTATTAAATAATTTATTCTTTATTGCTTCTTCTTTATTCATTGTTTT
This sequence comes from uncultured Clostridia bacterium, assembly GCA_947628605.1. GTDB lineage: Bacteria > Bacillota > Clostridia > TANB77 > CAG-508 > RGIG8482. Next base: position 4,556 of record CANRAM010000066.1, read on the forward strand.
TATTTGGGAATAATCAGTAATTGCATTTACTTCGTTTATAATTTCTTTATCTATTGGTGGTACAATTTGTGCTCCATCTTCCCAATATACTTTATATCCGTTATATTTTGGTGGGTTATGACTTGCTGTTATCATAATTCCTGCAATACATCCTAATTGCCTTGTTGCGAATGATAATTCTGGAACTGGTCTTAGTTCTTCAAATAAATATGTTTTTATACCATTTGCATTTAATATTAATGCTGTTTGCTCACTAAACTCCTTTGACATATTTCTTGAATCATAGCTAATTGCAACTCCTCTTTCGGATGCATTCTTTTTTATTATATAGTTTGCAAGACCTTGCGTGGCTTTTCCTACGGTGTATTTATTCATTCTATTTGTTCCTATACCTATTACACCTCTTAATCCTGCTGTTCCAAACTCTAAGTCTTTATAGAATCTATCTTCTATTTCTTTAGCATTTCCTTGTATTTGTCTTAATTCTTGTTTTGTTTCTTCGTCAAACTCTGGATTGTTAAGCCATTCTTGATATTTTTTCATATATTCTTCCATTTTGCTTTCCTCCCACCTTATTTTCTATTTTTTATATAGTCTATGTATAATTTACTTGCTGTTTCTGGACTGTCTACTCCTTCTGCATTTTTAACTGGTGCAAATTCTTCTTCTCTTTTTACTCTCATTATAGCCATATTATCTAGAGTTTCAAATGCATCAAATAGGAAAGCTTCAAATTTATATGCATTTGGTTCGTTTGGTACTACTATAACTCCGTTTGAATCTATATATTTTGCTTTTTTAAATGCCATATGATATGGAAGTGTGTTTTTTGTAATTTCTTCTACTGCTTTTATATTAAATAAATTACAAAGTATATGTGATTCCCCATATAATAGTTCACCATTTTCATCTACTTTTTCTGCCATTTCATCTGTTATTTCTGTGTATTCTATTACGCTTGGTTTATTATTTTTTTTGCAGAATACTCCTACTCTTTCTTTTGGATTACTTTTTACAACTGATTTTCCTGCTGCTAAGCATTTCTTTTCTATTGCAATTCCGTTTAATAATGGGTCTATCATTTTTGCAAGTACATTATCTACACCTGCAATAAAAATCCATTCTATTCCTCTTTTTTTCATATCTTCTAGTATTCCTTCTTTTCTTAAAGCTTCAAAAATCCCTCCGTGACCGTCTGCTGCTTCTTTTACTAGACCTTCTTCATTTACTAAAATTTTTCCGTTTTCGTCTACCATTGGAATTTCGTTTTGTTTAAAGAAAATTATATTATTTTCTCCCATATTAAAATAGTTATGTCTTTTAAAGAAGTTTACTGTTTGACAGTTATTTTCTGTGCTTGTCATTATATACCAAGGTATATGAACATTGTATTTTTCGTTTGCTTCTTTTATTGTATTTGATAGAAGTGTGAATAGTGGTTTTTTTTGGCCATTTCCAATTTCTAATTCGAAGGTTCCTTTTGGCCCAGTATGACCTAGTCTTGTTCCTTGCCCCCCTGCCATTGTTACTACAGCATATTTTCCTTCTTTTAGAATTTTTATACCTTCTTGTTCGTATTGTTTTCTTTTTTCTTCTGTTATTTTTTGTTTATCTATGTATTCTAATGGCTCAACTTTAGTATCTTTAAAGTCTTTTTTAGTTTTCGTTCCTTCGTATAATTTATTCATTTGTTTAAAGTCTATTTTTAAAATTTGGTTCAATAATTCTTCTTTTTGTAGTTCATTTAATTTATTATATCGTATTAATAATTGCTCTTGATTTTCTTTTTTTAATATTTCTTTTACCTCTTCATACTTTTTTTCCATATCCATACTTCCCTTTCCCTCACTTTGCCTTTTATTCTTGTGTATATCTTATACCATAAAAAAAAATAAGTCAATACATAATGCCTTTTATTTTCAATATATTCGGCTATTTCTCTATTATTCATTCTATTGCGTATTCGAGCAATTTTGTAATTAAAGTATTATAAAGAAAAAAAACAAATTATATTATTTCATATATTTGCATAATTGGTTACTTTTCTACTATACTTAAAAAAACTAATAAAAAAATCAAGTTTTACCCTTATTATTTTTCTATCAGTTTTTTGTTAGTATTCTTTTTATAAACTTAATACACTATATTTTTATTATTTCTTCTTTTGTTAGCTTTGTTACTTTTTCTATTGTTTCTATATTCATCCCACTCGCTTTCATTTTTTTCGCTATTTCTATTGTTGCTTGTTTCTTTCCTATTTCTTTGCCTCGTGTCTCGCCTATTGCCTCGCCCTCTTTTCTTCCAATCGCTTTGCCTCGTGCTTCTCCTATTGCCTCGCCTTTTTCTCTTCCAGCCTTTTCTCCTTTGGTATATGCATATTGTTTTGCATCATTTGCGTCTCTTTCCCATTTTTCGTGGTAATAGTTTATTTCTCTTATGGCTTCATCTGATAATATTTCTTCTACTTCTTTATC
>CANRAM010000067.1 GCA_947628605.1 uncultured Clostridia bacterium
AATGGAGGGAAAACATTTGTGGGCGAAACTATAGTGTTAAATGAAGATTTAAATTTAGCAGATGAAGAAAATTGGACGCCTATAGGTACAGAAGACAACCCATTTTTACGGAACTTTTGACGGAGGAAATCATAAAATAATGAACTTAAAAGTAGATACAGAAGTAGAGTATCAAGGATTATTTGGATATAATAAAGGAACAATAAAAAATGTAGGAGTTGAAGGTGATACAATAACATTGGCTAAAACAGCAGGGGTAATAGCTGGATATAGTGAGGGAATAATAGAGAATTGCTATAATACGGCAGATATTATATCTGAAAATGGAAAGTTTATAGGAGGAATAGTTGGCATAGTTACAGCATCTAAAATAAGTAATTGTTATAATATGGGAAATATGACGTGTGAAACGAATGAGAAATTTGGGAGTGCTTGCGGCATTGCTGCTCTAGGGAAAACATCAGTTTCTGACATTGTTTGTTGTTTCAACACGGGCAATATAAAACTTATTACGACCGAGGAAAACTGTAGAGTTGCCGGAATTACTAACGAATGTTGTAATGTTGATTCTTGCTATAATAAGGGAAATTTACAACTTACTGATACTTCGGATACTGGTAAGGATTGGCACTGTGTTGCAGGTATTGATGCGCAGGAAAATAACGGAACTATAAAAAATTGCTATAATGTTGGAACTATTACGTTGTCCACAATAACTAATAACAGGAGAGATGCCTCAATTTTAGGACACGCATTCGGCGTGAATGTTGTTGTGGATAACTGTTTTGCAGAAGACAATCTAAATTGTGTATGTAAGCAAATTATAAGTCCAACTCTCGAAGAGAATATTCATTCATTAATTTCAATTGATGGTAACAAGGGGTTACTTGCTGAAAAATTGGGAAGTTATTTTAAAAAGTCTGGAAATGATGATTGGCCTATATTATTCTGGCAATAACAATGAAAACGAAACCAATACTATAAACTCAATTATTAAAGTTGTAGTATTGGTTTTCTGTATTAAACTATCAAAAATCTCATATTTTCTTATGTTTCAATTCTTCTTTTACCTCATTAATTTGACGTATAGAAACATTACTATATAATTTTATTTTCTCAATGCTTTCACCATTTTCAAGCATTTTTCGAATCATATATTTTTTTCCTTTTATGATTCCAAAGTATTCTCCTTCACGCCTACCTTCGGTTCTGCCAAGTATACGTTCTTTTTCTCTATTCCTTAAAATATCTTCACAAGCACGAGCCATACCAACTAATTCCATAGTATCACTACTCCCTTCGTTTAATTTTTTTAATAAAATATTCGTTACATCATAGCTTTTAAAGTTTAATGCTATGTATTTAAATAACATTTTTAAACTTTTTTTATCAATATTAGAAATGTTACATTTAATTAATTTATTAATATATTCTAAACATTCCTCCTCAGTTTTACATTTATCAATAGCCATAGCAAAACTAATAGCAGTATTCATACTAAGTAAAGAATTAACTGAAAAAGTGTTAATATCAATAAATTTATAATCAATTTTAAAGTATTCGGTTGATAAATTTGGTGGTGGTTTCCAAGGTCTTCCACCTGTATATATTAAAATAGGTATTATCTTGGGTATAATATAATTTTTATTCCTAGTTCCACTAGAGGTAAAAATATTTTTAATAAGGTTAGTATAATATTCTAAAATACGAATATTCATACGACGGTCAATACTAGACTGATGTTCAAGTAAAAAATATAAAGGTTCGTTTTTGACATTATAAATAATATCAGATGTTTTATTTTCAAATTTTTCAGTAACAAAGTTACTACTAACTTCAATTAAATTGTTAGAAGGAATGTTGATGTTAAAAAAGTTTGAAAGAAAACGCGAAAATTCTATTTTATTTTTTAAGAAACCTCTATATAGTTTATCGTGAATAGAGTTAGCATTGGCAATGGTAGCTTCATCAAACTGAACCATAATACACCTTCTTTCTAAATTATAGTATAATTATGTAAGAATTGTCAATATGCAAATGATAAAAATGAGATTTTGGTTAAGAAATAAATTTTTTAGTGGAAATTTAAAGTAAAAAAATTTAAGCCAAAACCAAAGTTTGAAAAATATTCGTAAGAAAAATAAATGTTAAATTCGGGTAATGGTACAGAAATTCTTGAAAAAAGCTTGAAATATTAGCAATAACTGTTTTTAAAATAAACAAATAGAATTTCTAAAAGTAAAACGAATAAAACAAATAGCGAAAAAATTCTAAAGAATATTTAACAAGAATATTAAACAACAAAAAGAGAAAAAAGTCAATGACAAATTACAAAAAAAAATTAAAACATTGTGACAAAAATCGACAATAATATAAATGGCGTAATCTAATATATATAAAAAAGGAAACATATTATGCAAATTTATTACTAGAGGAAATAAAGTAGATTATTGTAATAACTTTGGGGGAAATATAAAATTTTTAATATTAGAATACAAAAGCAAAGGAGATAAAAAATGGTTATATTAAAAATTAATAAAAAGGAAAAGCGGAATAACGTTAATTGCTCTAGTAATTACAATAATAGTATTATTAATATTAGCAGGCGTAACGTATAATTTAACAATAGGAAATAGAGGAATATTTTCAAAAGCAAAACAAGCAAAAGAGGAATATGAAACTGAATCGCTAAAAGAAGAAATACGTCTTGCATTGTTAGACAAGCAATTGGAACTATCAAGAGAATTAACGGATGATGAAAAAAAAGGACTTTTAGGAAAATATGGAGACGTAAAAGAAACAGATGGAAAACTAACACTAACACCAAGCGGTACAACATATGAAATAGCGTATGAGGATATAGTAAATGGAGAAACAAGTCAAGGAAGTAGTCGGTTCTTCAGGACAACTCGGAGACGACCCTACAACTAGTGGTTCAGGGAATGTTGAAATTTCACAGGCTAAATTAGAAGAAATGGAAAATAAATTAAATTCATTACAAACAGCGGTAGATACACTAAATAGCGCAAAGGAGCAAGCATCGTTAAAAATAGATGAGCTTAGTAAAAAAACGCCAGAAATTCAAAAAGTTGATGTAGTTAAGAGCTATCATCCTACTAAGGAAATGAAAGACGTTGATATGACTTATACAGTACCTGCAGGTTATTCTTATTTGTTATGTTTTAAAGCGGGCTGGGGTGCGACTAAGATAACTGGTTTACAAGTTTGGGATACAGCATGGTGTCCAGTTCAGGAGATTTCTTCTACAAGTAATGAAGTTTATAGGGAGATTTGTATTGGTGGAACTGGTCCAAAAACTTTTACTATGAAGGTTTGTGATTCAGAGGACCTCCCGGACAGAAACAATACTGCATACATTACAGGTATTATTATGAAATAAAAATATCGCCCTTAACTTAGGGGCGATTTTTTTATTCTGCAATTTTTCTTTTATAATTTCCAGAAATAAGTTTTGGAATATATGTAATAATTTTATAAATAGCTAAACGTACTTTTTTACTCCAAATATAAGATTTTCTTAATCTTCTAGCTGGAAGAAAATTTGTATTTTCTGAATCAGTTGTAACTAAATCCATTACATTTTTTTCAATTGGGAAAATATAGTTTTCACCATTATTATTATCCCAACCTCCATTATTATCTTTAAAACAAAAATTAAATGTTTCGTAATCAAGTAAATCTATTTCCGCTTGAAAACCAAGTTCTGTTTTTTCCATTTGTACTTCATTTAAATTATCCCAATTTAAACCAAAGCCATAATGAATAAATACTTCTTCGGCATTTTCACTAAATAACTTACCTGTATAAGAAATCTTAACAGTAGTATTTTCAACTAATTTATCAGTATTAAAAAATATATTTTTTGTTAATTCCATTATAAATCTCTCCTCATTTATCTTTTGTATTCCTATTATATTATTAAAAATATAAATATTCAAGTATTTTTTACAATAATTTTATTATTTTGATAAAATTTTTCCAATTATATAAAATTCGTCACTTTTTTTAACAGAAATTTCAGGCATACGTTTGTTATCTGAACGTAAGTAAATTCTATCATTTCTTGCGAAAAATTTTCTTATTATAATATCTCCATTTAAACTAAATAAACCATAATCTTTACTATTTAAAGGACTATTAAATTCAACAAAAACATAAGAGTTTTTTTCGAAAGTTGGAGCCATAGAGTCGTCGTTTATTCTTAAAGCAATTGCTGAGCTTGGAACGTTTGAAGGACAGTCTATAAATCCACTAACAGAGTCTACAGCTAATAGTTTATTATAAGAAATGTGTTTTACAACATTATATTGTTCTTGGTCTTCATTAATTGATTTATCATATGTATACATTAATTGTTGATAAGGAATATCTAAAGCCTTGCATATGTTTTTTAAAGCTTTATGGCTAGGATTCCTTTCTCCTTTTTCAATATGTGTTAAATGACCAATATTAATATCTGTTAATCTTGCAAGTTCTGTTTTGGTCATACCTTTTTCTTTTCTTGCTTTTGCAATCATATCACCTATCATAAAATTCTACCTCTTTTTCCATATTTTTTCATTATTATACAAGAAAAAAATCGTTTTGTCTACCAGTAAACGAAAAAAATATTAATATTTTGTAAAAAAATATCATAAAATGATTGACTTGTCAAATTAGCAGTGATATTATATTTTCAAAATATAATAAAGGAGGAGATAGAATGTATAGTAATCGAATAAAGGAATACAGAAAAGAAAAAGGTATGACATTAGTCGAGTTAGCTGAACAAATAGGTATTTCTACAGGATACCTATGTCATTTAGAAAATGGTTCTAGAAGCAACCCCTCAACAAAAGTTATGGAAAAAATATCAAGTATTTTAGGAAAAACTGTGGCAGAAGTATTTTTTCACGGCAGTGATAATTTAAAAATATATGAATAAGAATTAACTTAAAGAAAAAATATTGTAAAGAAAAAAAATATGTGATAGTATAGCAATATAGAAGGAGGTAGCTGGTGATATGCGGTAATAGAAGAAAAAGAGGTAGAGCAAGAATTAACATTAAAATTCACATAGATAAAAGAATTATAATAACTATTGTAGCCATAAGTGCTATATTACTGCTATCAACTATATTTGCTTTAACTAATTCTATAAGCGAAAGAATGCTATCAGGTATAAGTATTAGTGGAATAGACGTATCTAATTTAACTATTAATGAAGCATATGAAAAAATAAGTAATGAGATAAATAAAAATATTGAAAAAAATATAGTATTAAAAAAAGATGAATATGAAACTACAATTAGTTTACAACAATTAGAAGTAAAAGTTGATGTTATTGATGCAGTAAATGAGGCTTACAAAATAGGTAGAGATAAGAATATTTTAATAAACAATTTTGAAATAATTAAAACTAAGCTTTTTCATAAAAATTTAGAAGCAAAAATTGAAAAAAATGATGAAGAATTGAATAAAATGTTAGAGGATATATCGGTTAAAGTTCCAAATCTTATGGTGGATAGTTCTTATTATATAGACGGTGAAAATTTAATTATATTAAGTGGTAAAGAAGGAGTTGTGGTACAGCAAGATATTTTAAAAGAAGAAGTTAATGATGCAATTGAAAAACAAGTAAAGGGTATTAACATAGCTACAATAGAAATACCTACAAAAAACAATAAACCAAAGTCTATAGATATAGCTAAAATTAAAGAGGAAATATATCAAGAACCTAAAAATGCATATTATGAAGAAAATCCTTTTAAGTTGTATAAAGAAGTGAATGGTGTTGACTTGAAAATATCGTTAGAAGAAGCAAATAATATTCTGCAAGAGCCAAAGGAGGAGTATATTATTCCATTAAATATTACTCCTCCTGAGGTAACAACTAATGATTTAACTTATGAAAATTTTTTCCCAGAGCAATTGGCAAAGTTTCAAACTAGATATGATGAAAGTAATTTAAATAGAAGCACAAATATAAAATTGGCTTCAGAAAAAATAAATGGTCAAATATTAATGCCTGGAGAAACTTTTTCATATAATAAAATTGTGGGTGAAAGAACTATTAAAACAGGATATAAAGAGGCATCTGTGTATATGAATGGAAAGGTAGTAGATGGAATTGGCGGAGGTATTTGTCAAGTATCTTCAACCTTGTATAATGCAGTGTTGCAAGCAAATCTAGAAATAGTTTCAAGGAAAAATCACTATTTTATAACATCATATGTGTCACCAAGTAGGGATGCAACAGTAGCTTATGGAACAATAGATTTTCAATTTAAAAATAGCAGAACTTATCCAGTAAAAATTGAGTGTACTTCTCAAAATGGTGTATGCCAAGTTCAAATATATGGCATAAAAGAGGATGAGGAATATGATGTAATAATAGAAGATAAAGTAACTGAGGTAATACCATATACTACAAGATATATAGAAACTAATAAATTAACTAAGGGAACAGAAAATGAGATACAAAAGGGAGTAAACGGATACAAGAGTGAAGCATATAGAACTCTAATTCTAAATGGTCAGGTTGTATCGAAAACTTTACTTTCAAAAGATACTTATAATCCATTAGAACGAATAGTAGAAAAAGGAACTAAATAAAAACTAATTTGTAAAAAAAGAATAAATTTTTATTACGAAAAAGTTCCCAAAACGGAAAAAATTCGTAATGAAAGAATTGATATTATAAAATTTTTTTGGTAAAATAATATTACGAAAAAATTCGTAATAGGAGGTCAAAATGGAAATAAAAAGAGATTTTTATTTAAATGAACTTATAGAGGGATTAGACAATGGTCTTGTAAAAATTGTTACAGGAATTAGAAGATGCGGAAAGTCATATTTATTAGATCCAATTTTTAAAAATTACCTTATAGAAAAAGGGGTAAATGAAGATCACATTATAAAATTGGATTTAGATGAAAGAGATAATTTTATATATCATAATCCAGATGAATTGAATAAATATGTAAAAGACAAAATTGTTGA
>CANRAM010000068.1 GCA_947628605.1 uncultured Clostridia bacterium
CTGTCCATCTTGTTCTTTGAGACCAACTTTGTTTAAATCCTACTGGCTGTTCATCATATACTATTGCATCTGTTGCCCAACCTAATTTTTTGCCTGCAATAATTCTTTTAAGTGAAAACTCTATATCTTCAGTAAGAGTTTGTGTATCCCAACCAGTATCTTTAACAATATCAAATTTAACCATAAAACCTGTTCCATTAATTAATGGAGATAGTCCCAAATTATATCTTGCCAAATGATAAAATCTATTCATCATCCAATAAAATATTGCATATCCTGCTGATACCCAACTGTCTGTAGGATTTTTAATATCTCTATATCCTTGAACAACATCTTCACCTTGGCAAAGTTTCTTGTTCATATTTTTTATAAAATTTTCATCTACTATATTATCAGCATCAAATACGAAAAATGCATCATAATCAGCGTTTTCTTCTATTTTTTTATTTATAAACCAATTTAAAGCGTGCCCTTTTGTTTTGTGTTCTTCATCAAATCTTTCATATACAATTGCTCCAGCTTCTTTAGCGATGCTTGCTGTATTATCTGTACAATTATCTGCTATTACATAAATATCGAATAATTCTCTTGGATAATTTTGCTTATTCAAACTGTCTACCAAATTTTTAATAACTGATTCTTCATTATGAGCTGGTATAATTGCCATAAATTTATTTTGCTTATCTTCTAGTATTGGTTTATCTTTTAATTTTACCAGTGAACAAATACTTACAATAAGTTGGTATAACCAAAATATTGTAACAATCCAAACTAATGCTTGTTGAATTATTCCTAAATATACCATTTTTTACTCCTCTTTATATTTTTTCTAATAATAGTTTATTTCACTACTAATATTATTATACTATCTAGAATAATTTTTTGCAAACTTAATATCAATATTTAATAATATCTTAATTAATTATATTTTTTAATCTTCTTCTAATTCCCTTCTTGTTAAATTAATCCTTCCTTGTTCATCTATTTCATATACTTTTACTTTTAAAACATCTCCTACTTTTAAAACATCTTCTACTTTTGCTACTCTTTTCTTCGATATTCTTGATATATGAAGTAATCCTTCTTTACCACCTGGAATTTCTACAAATGCACCAAATGTCATTATCTTTGTAACTGTTCCTTCAACAATTTCGCCTACTTCAACATCTTTAGCAATAGCTTCTATCATTTTCAATGCTTTCTTTCCACTTTCACTATCTGTTGAATATATGAATACTCTTCCATCTTCTTCTATATCTATTTTTACACCTGTTTCTGCAATTATTTTATTAATCATTTTGCCACCTGGTCCAATTACATCTTTTATTTTATCTACATTAATGCTTGTATTTATTATACTTGGTGCATATTTAGATATTTGGTCTCTTGGTTTATCTATTTGTTTCAACATAATTTCATCTAAAATGTATTTTCTTGCAATTCTTGTTCTTTCAAAAGCTTGTTTAATTATGTCATAAGTTAAACCGTCAATTTTTATATCTACTTGTATTGCTGTAATACCTTTTTCTGTTCCTCCAACTTTAAAGTCCATATCACCAAAGAAATCTTCAAGACCTTGAATGTCTGTTAGCATAATATAGTTATTAGGGTCATTTTCATCTGTTACAAGACCTGTAGAAATACCTGCTACTGGTCTTTTTATTGGTACTCCAGCATCCATTAGTGCAAGTGTACTACCACATATACTTGCTTGAGAAGTAGAACCATTTGAACTTAGTACTTCTGAAACAACTCTAATAGCATATGGGAATTCTTCTTCACTTGGGATAACTGGCACTAAAGCTTTTTCAGCTAAAGCTCCGTGACCAATTTCACGTCTTCCTGGACCTCTTGATGGTCTTGCTTCTCCAACACTATAGCTTGGGAAATTATATTGATGAATATATCTTTTCGACTTTTCTTCATCAATTCCGTCTAATTCTTGTTCTTCGCTAACCATACCAAGTGTTGCTACTGATAACACTTGTGTCTGACCTCTAGTAAATAATGCACTTCCGTGAACTCTTGGTAATAGCCCTACTTCACAAGATAATGGTCTAATTTCATCTATTTTTCTACCATCTGGTCGTTTTTGTTCTTCTAAAATCATTTTTCTAACCGATTTTTTTTCTAGTTTATATAAGCTTTCGCTAATATCTGTTGCTTTTTCTTCTGCTGCTTCTTCACCATATTTTTTTACAAAATATTCTTTTACATCTTCTGCTAACTTGTCCATTTTTGCATCTCTTACTTCTTTGTCTTTGGCTTGAACATCTTTGTACATCCTTTTTGCATATTTTTTCTCTATTTCTTCATAAACCTCGTGGTCTACTTCAAAAGATTTATATTCAAATTTTTGTTTTCCTACTTTCTTTTGCATTTTAGAAATAAAATCACATAGTTTTTTTATTTCTAGGTGACCTGCTTTTATTGCAGCTAGCATAATATCATCAGGAATTTCATCTGCTCCTGCTTCTATCATAGCTATTTTTTCCTTTGTTCCTGCAACTGTTAAATTTAATCTTGATTTTTCCCTTTCTTCTAGCGTTGGATTTATAACTATTTGGTCATCTACATATCCAACATTTACTGCTGCTGTTGGCCCTCCAAATGGAATGTCTGAAATTGAAAGTGCTGCTGAAGCTCCTATCATTGCAGCAACTTCTGGTGAATTATCTGGTTCAACAGATAATACTGTTGCAACAACACATACATCATTTCTAAAGTCTTTTGGAAATAGTGGACGTAATGGTCTATCTATTGCTCTTGATGTTAATATTGCTTTATCAGCTGGTTTTCCTTCTCTTTTTAAATATCCCCCTGGTATTTTTCCTACTGAATATAATTTTTCTTCATAGTCTACTGATAATGGAAAGAAATCTATTCCATCACGTGGTTCTTTTGATGCTGTAACATTTACTATAACAACTGTTTCTCCGTATCTTACTAATACACTTCCATTAGCAAGTTCTGCCATTTTTCCTGTTTCTAATACTAATTTTCTTCCTGCAAGTTCTGTTTCGAATGTTTTTAACATATTCACATTTCTCCTTTTTTATATATTTATATAATATGGATAATATTTCTTAGATTGTAACCTCTATATTATATACAAGGTCTTTTACTATTATTTCAATAATTGTATACAATATACAAGCTACTTCTAATTTATATTATCCTTTTATACTTTATTATAGCATTATAGGACGTTTTGATTTTTCAAACGCCCTACATTTTTATTTACGTAATCCTAATTTTTCAACTATTTGTCTATATCTTTCAATATCTTTTCTTGATAAGTAATTAAGTAGGTTTCTTCTTTTTCCAACCATTTTTAAAAGTCCTCTTCTTGAATGATTGTCTTTAGAATGAACCTTTAAATGTTCTGTTAATTCTGTAATTCTTTCTGTTAAAAGAGCAATTTGAACTTCTGGTGAACCAGTATCATTTTCATCCCTTTTGTACGTTTGAATTATTTCTTGTTTTCTTTCCTTTGTCATATTTAACTCCTCCTATTTTTATTTTTTTCCTTAAACTGAGCTAAAAGTGGAGTAATCATCCTTAAGCTAAGTATAAGGTATTTTTTAACAATATTATTGTACTACATATTCTAAAAAAAAGCAAGACTTCATCTTGCTTTTTTTTAGTTTAATTTAGTCGTGCTTAATATGGAATATTATATACATTAATGCTCGCATCCAACCGTAGCATTTCCCTTAAATATTTACTTAATTCCACTGCGGAAGTAGTAGATTTTGGGAAATTCTCCAGTGCTACTTGCACTCTTGCGTTTTGAGGATATTCCTCCATCCCCAAGATTTTCATTGCTATTACCACCCGTGCCGTGATGACACAAGATATTTTGGATGCTTTCCTTACTTGCCCGTATATTACTCTCTGCATTTTATAATACAAACTTGGAAACATATCCAGTTCTATTGCAACTCGAACATTTTCCAACTCTTCGAAAACAGAGAGGCTCAAGCCTCCATTCCACAACTCCTTCTTAATATGCCGCACAATTCTGTGCATATTTCTCTGCCTATTTCTTTCGTCTCGTGTCATATTGCTCCTCCTTTTCAATAGAAACTTGTTTATTACTAAAGTATACCTTAAAAGTATATCATAATGTAAAATATTATGTCAATATAATATCTTTTTAAATTATAAAAAATTTTTGTTGCATTTTCAATTAAATTCTTGCTACTCCACTTACTATTTTACTTTCTTCTGCATTATTTAATAATTTATTTCCTCCTGATATTACAATTAAATCTCCTTTTTCAAGAATTCCTTTTGTTTTTAATTTTTCAATTCCTTTTTCGATAGTTTCATCAATTGAAGCTCCTGCATCTACTAATACTGGTTGAACATTCCATACAAGTGCTAATTGGTTAAATGTCCTTCTATTATCTGTTATTGCTAAAATTGGGCATCCTGCTCCCATACCTGCAAATTTTCTTGCTGTATCTCCTGAGTTTGTATAGCAAACAATTGCATCTGCTTTTGTGTTTTTAGCCATAACACAAGTTGAATATACTATATTATCTTCTAAGTCTTTTAAATCTATGTTTTTATTTTCATCAAATTTTTTCCAATAATTAATTTCTGGTTCTACTCTTTTTGCAATTTTATCCATTGTTTTTACACATTCTAATGGATATTTTCCCATTGCACATTCACCAGATAGCATTATAGCACTTGTTCTATCAAATATAGCATTTGCTACGTCACTTGCTTCTGCTCTTGTTGGTAATGGTTGGCTCATCATAGATTCAAGCATTTGTGTAGCTGTAATTGCTGGTTTGTTTGCACGGTTGCTTAATTTTATAAATTTCTTTTGCATAATTGGTGGTTCTGTAAAGTCTGTTTCTGTTGCCATATCTCCACGTGCAATCATTTGTGCATCAGCATTTTCAACTATGGTTTCCATATTTTCTAGTCCTTCTACATTTTCTACTTTAGTAATAATTTTTATATCTTTTCCACCATTGTCATCTAATACTTTTCTTACTTGATCTATATCATCTTTATTTCTTGCAAAAGAAATTGCAACATAATCATAATCGTGTTCACAAGCTGTTTTTAAATCTGCTATATCTTTATCTTTTAATGCTGGTAAACGTACTGCTGTACCAGGTAAATTCATTGTTTTTCTACTTCCTAATCCATTTCCGTGAACTACTGTACAAACTATATCTTTACCTACTATTTCATCAACTACTAATTCAATTGCACCATCATCTATTAATACTTTTGCTCCTGGTTTTAAGTCTTTATATAATTCTTTATAGCTTACAGATACTCTATCTTTATCTCCTATAATGTCTTCATTTACTAATGTAAATTTTTGACCATCTTCTAATTTTATTTTTTCATTTTTTCCTGTAACTAACATTCCTGTTCTAATTTCAGGTCCTTGCATATCTAATAATAATGCTATTGGAATATCTTTTTCTTTTCTTAAACGTATAATCTCCTCTGTTTTTTCTGATTGTTCTTCCCAACTTCCGTGTGAATAGTTAATTCTAGTTACATTTAATCCTGCATTCATTAATTCTTCTAACATAACTTCACTAGCAGGTCCTATTGTTCCTACAATTTTTGTTTTTCTTAAATCTTTTCTCAATTAAAACTCCCTCTTTCTTTTTTCAATTCTATGGTATTATAACACAAAGGAAATTATATATTCAAGACTTTATGCTCAAAAAAAGTACTTTTTGTTATAATAAATTAAAAAAATTACATACAATTTGTTTATTTTTCCATTGCTATGTCGATTTTTGTCATAAAGTTTTGATACTTTTTTGCCATTTATCGTTGACTTTTTTCTTTTTTTGTTGTTTAATGTTTTTGTTAAATATTCTTTAGGATTTTTTCACAAATTGTTTTATTCGTTTTACTTTAGAAATTCTATTTGTTTTTTTAAAAGCAATTATTGCTAATTTTTAAAGCTTTTATTTTCAAGAATTTCTGTACAATCATCCGAATTTAACATTTATTTTTCTTACGAATATTTTTCAATCTTTGGTTTTGGCTTAAATTTTTTCACTTTAAATTTCCACTAAAAAATTTATTTCTTAACCAAATCATTTTTATCATTTGCATATTGACAATCAGTATGCGTTTATACTATAATTTAGAAAGAAGGTGTATTATGTTTCATTTTGACGAAACTACTATTGCCAATGCTAATTCTATTTACGATAAGCTATACAGAGGTTTCTTAAAAAATAAAATAGAATTTTCGTGCTTTCTTTCAACTTTCTTTAACATAAGCGTTTCTTCTAATGATTTAATTGAAATTAGTAGTAATTTTGTTACCGAAAAGTTTGAAAATAGAACATCTGATATCATTTATAATGTTAATAATAAACCTTTATACTTCTTACTCGAACATCAGTCTAGCATTGACCACCGTATTAATATTCGTATTTTAGAATATTATACAAACCTTATAAAGAACATATCTAGTTCAAGTAAACCTAAGAATAAAAATTATATTATACCTAAAGTTATACCTATTTTGTTATATACAGGTGGTAAACCTTGGAAACCACCTAATCTATCCAATGAATATTTTAAGATTAATTACAAATTTATTGATATTAACAGTTTTTCTGTTGATACTTTACTTAGTATGAATTCTGCCATTAGCCTTGCTATGGCTGTTGATAAATGTAAAACTGAAGAAGAATATATAAAGTATAGTAAAAAATTAGACAAATGCAACTTATCTAATATAGATGGTAAAAATTTGAGAATGTTATTCAAATATATGGCATTACACTTTAAGAATTATTCTATATCTAACTCTAATATTTTATTAAAAGGAGGCGGTAATAATATGGAATTAGTTGGTATGGCTCGTGCTTGTGAAGATATTTTG
>CANRAM010000069.1 GCA_947628605.1 uncultured Clostridia bacterium
AATCAAACGACAACATTAAATCAATTTGGAACAGACTTAACTAAACAAGCATTAGAAGGAAAGCTTGACCCAATAGTAGGAAGAAAAGATGAAACTGAAAGGGTTATTCAAATCCTTTCAAGAAGAACAAAAAATAATCCTTGTTTAATAGGCGAACCAGGAGTAGGAAAAACTGCTGTAGTAGAAGGCCTTGCAGAAAAAATAGCACAAGAAGATGTTCCAGAAATGTTAAAAAATAAAAGAGTAGTGTCAATAGATATTTCAAGTATGGTAGCAGGGGCAAAATATAGAGGAGATTTTGAAGAGAGAATAAAGAAATGCTTAAATGAAGTAAAAAAAGCAGGAGATGTTATTCTGTTTATAGATGAAATTCATACCATTGTAGGTGCAGGGTCAGCAGAAGGTGCAATTGATGCAGCTAATATTTTAAAGCCACTTTTAGCAAGAGGAGAAATACAGTTAATTGGTGCAACTACATTAAATGAATATAGAAAGTATATTGAAAAAGATGCAGCCTTAGAAAGAAGATTTAGTCCAGTTACAGTTAACGAACCATCACCAAACGATACTATAAAAATATTAACTGGTGTAAGGGATAAATATGAAGCACATCATAACGTAAAAATAACAGATGAGGCAATAGATACGGCAGTTAAACTATCAGTTAGATATATTAACGACCGTTTTCTACCAGATAAAGCAATAGATTTAATAGATGAGGCAGCATCAAGAGTTAAAATGAGAACATTTACGCAACCAGATAATTTGAAAAGTTTAGAAGAAGAAATAGAAATAAGTAAAAATGAAAAAGAAGAGGCAATTAGAACACAAGAATTTGAAAAAGCAGCATCGCTTAGGGATAAAGAAAAAGAATTAAGGCAGAAATTACAAAAAGAACAGGAAAAGTGGAAGAACAAAAACACAAGAAGTGTAACAGAAATTACAAGTGAAGATATAGCAGAAGTTATAGCTAGTTGGACAGGAATACCTGTGAAAAAACTAACACAGGACGAAAATGAAAAATTGAAGAAATTAGAAGAAACATTACACCAAAGAGTAATAGGCCAAAATGAAGCGGTAGAAGCTGTTAGCAAGGCAATAAGACGAGGAAGAGTAGGATTAAAAGACCCGAAACGCCCAATAGGTTCATTCCTATTTTTAGGTCCTACTGGTGTGGGTAAAACAGAATTATCCAAAGCACTTGCTGAAAGCCTATTTGGGGATGAAAACGCTATGATAAGAGTAGATATGTCAGAATATATGGAACCACACTCCGTATCAAAACTAATTGGTGCACCTCCAGGATATGTTGGATTTGATGAAGGAGGGCAATTAAGTGAGAAAGTAAGAAGAAAACCATATTGCGTAATTTTATTAGATGAAATAGAAAAGGCACATCCAGATGTTATGAATATGTTATTGCAAATATTAGAAGATGGTCGCCTAACAGATGCAACAGGTAGAGTAGTTAACTTTAAAAACGCAGTTATTGTAATGACATCTAACGTAGGAGCACGTTTAATTACAGACCAAAAAACACTTGGATTTTCAAGTTTAAATGAAAATAATGTAGAAGATGAAAAGAAAAAATATGAACAAACAAAAAAAGATGTATTACAAGAATTAAAAAAAGATTTTAGACCAGAGTTTATTAACCGTATTGACGATATAATAGTTTTCCATAAACTAACCCAAAATGAAATAGATAGCATTATAGATATTATGCTAAAAGAAGTAATAGAAAGAATGAAACAAAACAATATTGAATTAAAAATAGACAAATCCGTAAAAGCATTTATAGCAAGTAAAGGAATAGACAAAGCCTATGGAGCTCGTCCTTTAAGAAGAACAATACAAAGTGAAGTAGAAGATAAATTAGCAGAAGAAATATTAGATGGAAAACTAAAAGCAGGAAATAAATATAAATTGACGGTAAAAAAAGATAAGCTAGAAGTTACACAAGTAGGGAAATAGTAATATATAATATAAAAATGTGAGGTAATTAAAAAATAACATCTCACATTTTTATATTTCAAAAAATTAAATAGGATTAACGTGTATAATAGTCTTAAATACCTTTTCAAGTTTTGTAATATCCTTTTCTAAAGAATCAGCCAAATTATGACTGTTAAAAGTAGACATATTACCATCTACATATATAGTTAAAACTACTATATATTGGTATCCCACAGGAGTAGAAGAAATATCATCAATTTTTTTTATATCCTTGTAACTGTGGGCAAGTTCAACAATAGTTTTTCCGAGTATCTTCATCAATAGAAATATCCATAAGTACATTATAACTCTCAATAAATATCTTAACGCCAGTATAGCAAATCCATATAGATATACCTATACCAACAACACTATCAAACCAATAAATACCAAAAATTCCAAGAATAATTGAAACAAGAGTAAAACTTGTAACAATACAATCATTACGGTGGTCATTCATATTTGCTTTTAGTAAAATATTTTTATATTTTTTTGATAAAGAATATGTATATAAAAATAACAATAATTTTACAATAATAGTACATACACAAACCGCAACTAAAAACCACGAAAAAGTAAAAGTTTTTTTCAAAATTAAAGCCATAATAGAATCATAAAGTAACTTTATAGCAACCAAAATCATAGAAATACTAATAAGCAAAGAAAAAATATATTCAGCCTTTCCGTGCCCAAAATTGTGAGATTTATCCATAGGTTCGCTTGCAATTTTATTACCAACAAAAGTCATTAATGAAGCAAAAATATCGCTAGCACTGTTAAAAGCATCAGCAATCATTGCTTGACTATTACTTAAAAATCCAACAATAGCTTTTATAACTAATAAAAAAATATTTCCTAAAATTCCTAAAATACCAGCCTTTTTTGTATACTCATATCTATTCATATATATATAATCTCCTTAATAAAAAATAGGTTTATCATATTTACATCTATATGCGAAGGGTACATATATTATTATTAAATAAAATATATTATAGTTATTTATAACATATCAGCTAAAATTTATCAACTAAAAAGTTTAGCAAAAAATTATGTAGTAACATAATTTTTTTTTACAATATACTTCCATAATTACTATATTTATGATAAAATGTCGAAAAAGCAAACGGAGGAAATAAAAATATGATAATTGATGTAATAGATTTAAACCTTACAGCATTACAATTTACAAGAAAGTATGACACAAATAGATACCAAAGAGCAGGAAAATTATATAGAAGAGAAGCAGTAACAATTGAGGAAGTAAAAAAAGAAAAAGAAAACACATATTATGTAGAAGCATCAGTAGAAGGTAACTATGATATATATACAACAACTTTAACAATACACGGTAACACAATTACAGACAGTACTTGTACCTGCGAAGATTACAATAAAGGAAATCTATGCAAACATATTATTGCAACGTCGATAGAAACAGTAAACCCACATTATGCTAGTACCGAAGAAGGTCAAGAAAGACTAGATGAAATAGAAAGGGAAGAAGAAGAAAATAGACAAAAAGAAATTATGAAAAAAAGAGAAGAAGAAAGAAGAAAACGAGAATACTATTATAAATATAATGAAGGAATTAATTTTATAGAATCATATAAAAGCAACAATAAAATGATATCGACAAGTGATATTAATACATTAGACTTAAAAAAGCTATATTTTGAAACTATTGAAAGAAAACAACAAAACATTTCCCAGCTAGCAAAAGATATAAAACTACAATTTGTAATAGAAATAGAAAATGAACGCACATTAAACCTTACATTTAAAATAGGTGCAACAAGAATGTATGTACTTAGTAACATAAGCCAATTATACCAAGCATATAAAGAAGAAAAAGAAATATATTACGGAAAACAATTAAGATTTATTCCCAAAAGAGAAAATTTTTCAGAAGATTCAAAATGGTTATTTGACTACATCATTCAATATGCTGAAATGAGAGAATACTATGATAGTTTCAATAGATATAGTATGTTAGAAGACTTAGGAAAAAACTTGCAAATAAAAGGAAAAAAAATTGAAGAGTTTTTTAATTTAATTCCAAACAAAGAAATAAATTTCAATATATATAACCAATTTTTTGAAAAAGAAAATCAAACTTGTACATTTACAGATGAAGATTTAGAAATATCAACTACATTAAAACAAGAAAAAATAAAAACACAAACATATGATTATTATGGATTTTATGATAATAATAAACAAAATAAAACATCAAAAGAGTATGTATTAAGGTTAAACATTTCAAATTATACAATATTTTATTCAGATGATAATATTTATATTATTTATTATAACAAAATCTATAAAAAGAAAAAAGATATAAACCTTGTTAAACTATTTCAAAGGTTAAGTAATAAAGAATACATACTAATTCCAGAAGATAAAATAGAAGAATTTAAGAAAATCGTTATGCCAAAAATAAATATAAAAGCCGAAGAATTACCAATAGAATTAGCAAAAGAAGCAATATTAGTTAATGAATTAGCATCTAAAATTTTATTAGATGCAGATGATAAAGGGAATATAATGTTAGAGCTAAAATTTTGCTATTTAAATTATGAATTTAATGTTTTAGAAAGCGGATATAAAGCCTATGTACAAGAAAACAATATAGTAAGAGACATACCAAAAGAACAAGAAACAATAAAAAGAATATTTATGGATGGTTTTGAATTAGTTTCAGGCAGAAATCAATTCATTATGAAAAATACAGATGATATTTATGAATTTTTATCAAGTAAAATAGAAGGTTATATGAATGACTTTGAAGTTTTAGCAACAGATAAATTTAGAAACAAACAAATAAAACAACCTAAAATTTCAAATATTGGAATAAAGTTGGATAATGGGTTATTAGAGTTAGACATTTCAAAAATCAATATAGATATAAGTGAAGTAAAAAATATTTTAAAGGACTATAATATTAAGAAAAAATATTATAAATTAAAAAGTGGAGAATTTTTAGATTTAACCAATAATGAAGACTTAGATTTATTAGATGAAATAGGAACATCACTAGATATAGATTACAGTAAAATAGATAACGGAATAGTTAAATTGCCAGTAAATAGAAGTTTTTACTTAGAAAAATTAACAAATTCAAGAAAAGACATAAATGTAAACAAAAACGAAAATTTTATGCAACTTGTGGATTTTACAGATGCATCTAATATAGACATTAAAATAGATAAAAACTTTGAAAACAAATTAAGGGACTATCAAAAAGTAGGATATAAATGGTTGAAAACATTAGAAAAATATAATTTTGGTGGAATATTAGCAGATGATATGGGACTTGGAAAAACAATTCAAATAATAGCATTATTAGAATCAGAAGTAAAAAATAAGAAAAAAACAACTTCAATAGTGGTATGTCCAAGTACATTAGTACTAAACTGGAAAGCAGAAGTAGAAAAATGGTGTGATTCTATTAAAATATTAATAATTAAAGGAACAATAGAAGAAAGAATAGAAAAAATAAATAATTATAGAGATTATGATTTAATTATTACATCATATGACTTATTAAAACGAGATATTGAAAACTATGAAGGTAAAGAATTTAAATATATAATAGCAGATGAAGCCCAATACATAAAAAATTCACTAACACAAAATGCAACATCATTAAAAAGTTTAAATGGAAAAATAAAATTTGCACTAACAGGTACACCAATAGAAAATTCGATAGCGGAACTATGGTCTATATTTGATTTTATAATGCCGGGTTATTTATACAGTTATAATAAATTTAAGAAAAAATTTGAAGAACCAATACTAAAATTTGAAGATAAAAAAGCGTTGAATAGGTTAAAAAAATTAATAAGTCCATTTATACTAAGAAGAGTAAAAAAAGATGTTTTAACTGAGTTGCCAGAAAAGAATATAACAGTAATGAAAAGTGAAATGGAAAGTGAACAACAAAAATTATATTTGTCATATTTACTTCAAACTAAAAAAGAAGTTGCACAAGAATTAAGCGATAATAGTTTTGAAAAAAGCAAATTTAAAATTCTTATGTTGCTTACAAGATTAAGACAAATATGTTGCCATCCAAGTTTGTTTATAGAAAATTATAATGGAGGTAGCGGAAAATTAAAACAATGTTTAAATTTAGTAATAGATGCAATAGAATCAGGTCATAAAATATTAATATTTTCAAGTTATACTTCTATGTTTGAAATAATTGAAAAAGAATTTAATAAATTAAATATAAATTATTTTAAATTAGTAGGAAATACACCAGTAAGTAAAAGAATTGAAATGGTTGATGAATTTAACAATAATGAGAATATAAAAGTATTTTTAATATCTTTGAAAGCAGGTGGAACAGGACTTAACTTAACATCAGCAGATGTAGTAATTCACTATGACCCTTGGTGGAATATATCAAGTGAAAATCAAGCAACAGATAGAGCTTATAGAATAGGTCAACAAAATAGTGTACAAGTATACAAACTTATTACAAGCGACTCTATAGAAGAAAAAATAAACAAAATGCAAGAAAGAAAAGAACAACTGTCAAAAGATATACTTTCTACAAAAGAAACATTTATAAATAAGCTTTCAAAAGAAGAAATATTAGATTTATTTGAATAAAAATAAAAAAATAGACGGAGAGAAATAATGAGAAATATAAAATTAACTATTGAATATGATGGAAAAGAGTTTGGGGGCTGGCAGAAGCAAAATAATAAGCTAAACATACAAGGCACAATAGAAAAAGCATTAGAAGAAATAACAGG
>CANRAM010000070.1 GCA_947628605.1 uncultured Clostridia bacterium
GCTTCAGCGACTTCAGTTTTATTTTCTTCTGCTGATTGTGCTCCTATATCTGGGTTTGCTCCTGCTCCTAATCCTCTTGTTATTTTTTCTCCTATTTGAATTTTAGTTCCTGCTTTTGATTCTTGTAGAGCTTGTCTATCTGTGTTTACTGAAATAAATTCAACTCCTCTAATACCTGAATCAACCATTCTATTTACAGCATTGTTACCTGCGCCTCCAACACCTATTACTTTTATTGTAGCTGTTCCATCTAACATTTTATCGTTATTTTCTTCATAGTCTACTACCATTTTCTTATCCTCCCAAACTCTTATATATATTTTTTAATTTAAAACTATTTTTATGAATAGAAAAATTCTTTAATTTTTCCTAATATTACAGACAAAATACTTGTATCGTTTTTTGCATCTATACTACTTGATACAGTTTTTGCAAAAGGTCTTGCTGCAATATATCTTACTAAAGAATATGCTGCTCTATATGTTGGCTTAACTGTACTTATTAATCTACCTGTAGATATTTTTACTGGTATATTTAGTATTATTTTTCCTGCTACATCACTTTTATTTATATTTGTAATTCCTTGACCTGTTAATACTACATTATTTATTCTTGCCTTTATTCCTTGTGTTGTAATATCTTTATTTACTAATGAAAATATTTCTTCAATTCTTGCTTCAATTATTTCAATTAATTCTGAACTTTTTATAATTTTATTTTTTGTTTCACCTTTACAAGTATTTAAAATAATATCATTATCATTATCTATAAATGATTTTAGTGCAAGACCATATTGTCTTTTTAATTTATCTGCTTCTTCTTCATCTATTTCTAATACAACTGCTATGTCTTTTGTTATGTTATTACCACCTAATGGTATTGTATTTGTATATATAAATGATTCTCCTTCAAAAACACCTATGTCTGTGTTTCCTGCACCTATATCTAGTAGCATAACATTGTCGTGTAATTCATTTACATCTAATATTAAATTTCTTTCTGCTAATGTAGTTGGTACCATTCCGTCTATTTCTAAACTTGCTTTTTTGAATATTGTACTTAACTGTCTTGTATATTCTTTTTCTGCTAAAATAATTTGCGCATTTAGCGAAAATGATGAACTTAAACTTCCTACAGGGTCTTTTGTTACTTTTCCGTCTTTTAGTTGAAATTCATTTGGTACAATATCTATTATTGTTTTTCCGTCTGGCACTTCTATATCTCTAACTTGCATTATTGCTTGTCCTACATCTCTTGTTGAAATTCCTGAGTATTTGTCTTTTAGTTCTTTTGTGACACTATTTTGTACTATGGTTGCATATTTACCTGGAATTGTTACATATGCAGAATTTATTTTAAAATTAGCTTCATCTTCAGCACTTTTAATTGTTTTAGCTATTGCTAGAGCAACTTCATCTTCGTTAATTATTTTACCTTTTTTGATACCTTCACACTTACTGCTAGTTGAACATATAATTTCAATTTGATTAAAATTATTAACTTCACCTACAACAGCTGATACTTTAGATGTTCCAATATCAATTCCAACAATTATATCACCTATTGCCAAAGCTTACTCCTCCATTTTTAATGTATTATTTTCATAGGTAAGAATATTATATTTTAAAAAAAAAGTCAATAGTTTTTGTAATATTTTTGTAATATTGTTGTTGTTATTTTGTAACAATCTTTTATAACATTTGATACTACTCATTTTGCCGTTTTTTTATTTTTCTTACCTATAAAAACTACTATATTTAATATAGTAGCTTTATTGTTTTTTAGCTGTTTCTTTTTTTGCATCATTAATTTTTTGTGTCCATTTATCTATATAGTATCTACGAATTATTGCTAGGTTTAAGAACATCCTTCCTACGAATACAACTATTGCTGCAAGGTATATGTCTACATTCAATTTTTCTCCTAAATATGTAAGTAGTATAGAAAGAATTGCATTTCCAAAAAATCCTGAAACGAATATTTTTAAATCGAAGTTACCTTTTAATACAGATGTAATTCCTCCAAATACAGAATCTAGTGCTGCAACTATCGAAATTGCTAGATACCCTGAAAGGCTGTATGGTATAATTGGTGCATTCATTCCTGCTATCATTCCTATAATACATCCTATTAATATTGCTATAAAAACCATTTACTTTTCCTCCTTTATGCTTGAATATTTAATTTTTATTTCACTAGAATATTTATTAATTACAATATTATTTTTTGTTTCTAATGTTGCACTTTTAGGAAATTGGTCCATAAACCCTACTGTTTTTGTTGTAAGTGCACTTTCTAAGTATTTTTTATCTCCTATTGCTTTTACTACATATGGTGATACTACTCTTTTTTTATTTACTAAAATAAATGTTGAACCATCACTCATTTCTATTTTTACTATATCACTCATATTAACAATTCTTTCATCATTAATGCTTATTGCTTCTGCACCTGCTAACTTTAGCTCGTTTAATAATATTGTTAAAGTTTCATCGTTTATTTCTTCTATATCGTTGTTTGTGTCTGTTATAGTTACTATAACTCCTTCGCCTTCTACATCTGTTAGACCTGCAATTTTTTTAGCTTGTAATAGTTCTTTTTCTAATAGTTCAGATGCTTCTTGGTTACTTTCTCTTTTTTGCCTATATTCTGCTAATGTAGCATTTGTTTGGGTTAGTTTTTCATTTGTTTCTTCATATCTACTTCTCCACGATGCAAGTTTTTCTCTTAGTTCAGATTCTGTTAGTGTTTCTATTTCAGTAATGTTTGTTTCTTCTACTGTTCTAAATTGCATAAACATTACATATGTTAAAATAAAACACATTATTCCTATTGTTATCGTTAATACTCTTTTTCCTTTTTTCACACTATCACCTACTCTACATTTTTAATATATTTATCTGTTAATACTCCTTTATATTTTTCAACAGTTATATCATCGCTTCTTTCAATATCAACATAAATTCCAACTTCTTCTAGTCTGTTAAGATATGACCCCGGTCGTAATAAGTTATTATATAAAGTGTTTTTATCTCCTATAACTTTTATTATAAATGGACTTCCAACTGGCTCATTGTTTATTTGAGTAAGTGCTCCTGCACATGTAATTGATGTTGTTTGAACAATTCTTTGACCATTTATACTAATTGCTTCTGCATTGTGATTTTTAATTTCGTTTACCAATGCCCTTAAGTCTCCATCGTGTACAATGTCTGCTGCAGTTCCTAATACAGAGTTTGTGTTATCTTTAACTGTAATAATAACTCCTTCACCTACTACATCTGTTAGGCCTAAATATGTATTTAATTCTTTTAGTTCTTCTTGTTTTTCAACAGAACTAGAATCTGTTGATATACTAATTTTACGTTCATCTTCTAATTGTTTTTCTGCGTTTTGTAAACTTTCATATGTTTTATCGTACTTTTCTTTCCACTCTAATACTCCGTCTTTTAAATTATTTTCTCTTCCGCTTTGACCTACTGTTGATACTGCTTCTTTTATTGTATTTATTTGAAGCACTATACCAAATACTAATATAAAGCACATAATTCCTAATGAAATTGCTACTTTGCTTTTTTGCATATATACCACTTCCTTACTCTTTTTTTCTAAAAAATGCATTTTGTTTATTTAAATCTCCATTTACAAAAATTTCTCCTTCTATTCCTTCTTCTCCTATTAGTATTGCTTTTAAATATGGTATTCTACTACTTAAATTTGATGCATCTCCTAAGTATACTGTTTTTTTACCTTCTTCCATTGTTAAAGTATAATTTTGCTTGTCTTGTATATTTATTCTATTAATTAAATTTGCTATACCATTTCCATTTGCTGATTCTACTATTTGTAATACTTTTTGTAATCTTTCTAAATCTTCACTACAAAGCCTTTTTCCAACTTCTATGTTTTCTTCTGGTGTTGTATAGCCAGTAATAATTGGAACTTCTTTTTGTTCTTTTGTAATTTCTAATATGTACCCTTGATTGTTTATATATGCATAACTACTTGCATATTCTAACATAAATGTTACTTTTCTTTCTTTAATGTTTAGTATTATTATGTTTGGTAAACTTCTTTTTGTTTCTACTTCATCTATGTAAGCATTTTCTTTAATATTTTTTCTTATTTTTGTACTACTTGTTTTAAAAATATTTTCGCCTATTTGAATTTTTGAAAGACTAATTATGGTTTCTTTTGATATTTTTTCATTTCCTAAAACTTGTATTTGTACAATATTAAACAATGGTGACATTAGGAAAAATATAATTGCCATAAATAGTGCTATTAGTAGGATTGTCCATTTAAGTATACCTTTCATAATTTTACTTTTTTTATTGGTTTTTATTTCATTTTTTTTGGTAACTTTTTTATTATTTTTTTGTTCTTTTTTGGTTTTTTCTTTCTTTTGTTTCTTGTTTACTTTTTTTGGTTTTGATTTTTTTTGTTTTGTATTGGTTGTTGGGTCTGGAATTTTTGTTACTCCTATTACTATTTCATTATCGAAGTTGAAAAAATCATCATTATCTTGGGCAGATTTTTCTTCTGCCCTTTTTTTGTTTTTTATTTTTTTTGTTTTGTTATCTTTTTTCTTGGTGTTTTCAGTAACATTATTTTCCATATACAGAAAATTTAGTTCTGAATTTTTTTTATTTTTCATTTTCTCACACTTCTTTCGTAATTTTCGCCCCTAACATATTCAATTTTATGTCTATATTTTCATATCCTCTTAATATATATTCTATGTTATTTATTCTTGTTTTTCCTTTAGCAATTAATCCTGCAATAAGTAGTGCTGCTCCTCCTCTTAAATCGGTTGCTTCTACATCTGCCCCGTTTAGTTTTCTTGTTCCTTTTATTATTGCAGTTCTACCTTCTATGGTAAATTTTGCTCCCATTCGCATTAATTCGCTTGCATATTTGTATCTGTTTTCAAATATGTTTTCTACTATAATTGATGTGCCTTTTGCTACTGTAAGTACACTTGCTAGAATTGCTTGTAAATCGGTTGGAAATCCCGGATATGGCATTGTTTTTATTGATGTTGCTTTTAATTTTTTTGGTGCTTGTAAAGAAATTTCATCTTTTTTTATATCTATTTTGCAACCACATTCTTCTAGTTTTTCTATTACTGGGGCTATGTTTTTAGGTATTACTTCTTTTAGTGTAATATTTCCTCCTGTAATTGCTCCTGCACAAAGTAATGTTCCCGCTTCTATTCGGTCTGGCATTATTTTATACCCAACATTTTTTAAGTTTGCTACTCCGTTTATTGTTATTTCATTTGTTCCTGCTCCACTAATTTTTGCTCCTGCTTTATTTAGGAATTCCTGTAGGTCTACTATTTCTGGTTCCATTGCTGCATTTGTTATAACTGTAGTTCCGCTTGTTAGTGTGCTTGCTAGAATTGCATTTTCTGTTGCTCCTACACTTGGGAAATCTAAATTTATTTTGTTCGGTTCTATTTTATCACATTTGCATATTATATATCCAGTGTTTTTGTTAATATTTATACCTAAATTTTCAAAAGCTTTTAAATGTAGGTCTATTGGTCTTGCTCCAATGTCACATCCTCCTGGATATGAGAAAGTGGCTTTCCCTATTCTTCCAAGTAATGCTCCTGCAAGTATTACTGATGAACGCATTTTTCTCATTAGTTCTTCTGGTATCTCGAATTTATTTATTTTTCTTGCATCTACTATTATTTTATCATTTGATTTTTTTACTTTACACCCTAAATATTTCAGTATTTCTATCATTACTTTTGTGTCTTCTATATTGGGAACATTATATAGTTTTGTTATTCCGTTGTTTAATACGCACGCTGCAAGTATTGGCAATGATGCATTTTTTGAACCACTAACTTTTACTTCTCCTTCTAACTTTTTTCCCCCATTTATAATATATGTACTCATATTGATTCCTCCTTATGATTATATATTATGCTAACTTTGGGGGTAGTGTGAGTTTTTATGTTCTATGCTTTAAAAGTCTTTTTCTTTTTTATATGCTAAAAGTTCCAAAATTTCAAGTTATTTACTTAGAAATTTTAGACCTTTTATTTTAACTATTTAATTTATAATTTTTTATGCAACTTTTTCTTTATAGTTTACAATTGTTACTTCTGTTGCTAATTGTTTTAATTGATTAACAATTTTTTCAATGTTTTCTGCTGTTTCATCATCAAAGTATTGTTCTCCACATTGAGTACATACTTTTGCTGGAACTCCTTTAATAATAATAATTGTATTTTCTAAATCTACTACATAATTTACTTTCTTTTCTTCTAAATTACCTTTACACATAAAACAATTCATTATTTTTCCCTCCTTGTTTTCATATCTTCTTCCCATTTTTCTGTATCTGTATAATATGCAGTTATCATATGAACAATATTCTCACTCAATCCACATACTATATGTATTATTCTATTATCCAAGCTATATCCTAATATTAAACAACTTAGATATGGATAGTCATCATAATAGTACTCTATTATTTTTCCATTATTTATCACTGTTTTTATATCAGATATTTGTATGTTTCTTTGATTTAGCCTATTTAAGCAATGTTTTGTCCAATCTATTTTTCTTTTTGCAATGTATTCTTTTATAATATCAATATTTAATAAGTCTTCGTTCAATTTTTCTCGTCGAGTAGACAAGCTCGACTTTCCTCCTCTCGTCTATATATTTCTATATAAGTTAGTGAAAGGCTTAGCCTTAT
>CANRAM010000071.1 GCA_947628605.1 uncultured Clostridia bacterium
GAGCAAAGCGAAGAAGAACTTGAAAAATATCTTCCATGGTCAAAAATGCTTCCAGAGGATATTCAAAATTTTGGTAATCTTCTTTGCCGCTTCCCTACATATTGTTTTATCATCTGAACAAGCCTCAACTCACACCAGAATTAGTTCGGCCAGATAGTTACATTCGTATTTGTCACCCAAATTCTAGTTACCCAAATATAAGCCCCCAAGTCAACATCCCTCGTGTCCTATGCGTGTAGCGTATAAATTACTGCATCGTCCGAACTATTCTTTATAACCGTTCCACCAACCGAACGATCTTCATAGTGCCAAAGAACTGTTTTACCAACTTGGACTTCAAGAAAGCAACCACCATCAGCATTTCCAGGGACTCCATATCCTTTTACTTCTGCGCTCCAGCCAGGCTGCAATTCAAATGAACTACTAATATTATTACCATAACACGCACTAATAGAGTACCCGTTGGAAAAACTAACCGTCCAGGTATCCACAGCAACTTGCTTAATCGTAACCTTTTCGTTACCGTTCTTATCCACCGTCACTACATACAAATAGTACGTTCCCGGTTTTTCGGGTGTGTATGAAATAGTTTGTCTGACATCTTCTCCATCAAATGATGTCATTATATCTTCTTCTGTTATCCCCCCTGCGTTTGTATTTATTACATACTTGCTTGCACTTACATCTACTCCACTTTCATCGTCTTGTAGTTTTACTGTAGCTACTATTGTGTCTCCTACTTTGTAACTTTCTTTATCAAATGTGATTTCTGCATCTTTTGGTGGTGTCGTGTCCTCTTTTCCTTTAATATTTGATACTGTGTTATCAAATTCTGCTAACTCTGCTAACTCTCTTTCTTGTGCATTCATATAATTCTTGGCTGCTATTTGAGCTGTCCTAAATATTCCGTCTTTCTCCTAATGTTAGATTTATCGTTACTCCGGGCTAGTATTAGTAACACTATTATTGTTATGACTAGTGCTACTAGTGTTATTCCTTTTTTTCCTCTAATTATTTCCAAATTCTTTTGTTTCATTTACATTTAGCCTCCATTTTTATTTTTCTTATGTATATGTTTTGCTTTTTATTGTAATCTTATTCATTTTCTATGTTATTTTCTATCAATTCTATTCGGATACTTCCGAATATATATGTATTTTATCTATATTAATTTCTTTTGTCAATACTTTTTATTTAAAATATTTGGATATTTCCGAATATTGTTTATATTTATTCTGCTATACTTTATATATATATATTGGAGGGATTAAATGATATTATCTGAAGCAATTAGGTTACGAATTATTGAATTATTAAAAGAAAATAATTTAACTGCATATCAACTTTCTTATCGTGCTGGTATTTCAAATTCTATTATTAGTGATTGTAAAAGAGGTAAAGTTAAAGAACCTACTATTAGTTCAATTGTTCACATTTGCGAAGGTTTAAATATAGAACTAAAGGATTTTTTTGATTCAGAGTTTTTTAAGGATGTCGAAGCGATTGACCGCTTCGAAAAAAATGATTTAAAAATTGTCTAATAGTATAAATGACAAAGTTTCGTATATTACACCTTTGTCATTTTTTGTATAAAATATTTATAGCGAATGTAAATTTCTAGAAAATCTTACATTCGCTTTTTTTATTATTATTTTAATCTATTTCATAGCTTCTTCAACTGCAACTGCAACAGATACAGTACATCCAACCATTGGGTTATTTCCCATTCCAATTAGACCCATCATTTCTACGTGTGCTGGAACTGATGATGAACCTGCAAATTGTGCATCTGAATGCATTCTTCCCATTGTATCAGTCATACCATAAGAAGCAGGTCCTGCAGCCATATTATCTGGATGAAGTGTCCTTCCTGTTCCTCCTCCTGATGCAACTGAGAAATATTTTTTACCTTGTTCTATACATTCTTTTTTGTATGTACCTGCAACTGGATGTTGGAATCTTGTAGGGTTTGTTGAATTTCCTGTTATAGATACATCAACACCTTCCATATGCATAATAGCTACACCTTCACGTACATCATTTGCTCCATAACATCTAACTTTTGCTCTTTCTCCTTCTGAATATGCAATTTCTTCAACTATTTTTACTTTTCCTGTGAAGAAATCAAAGTCTGTTTTTACATATGTAAAACCATTTATTCTTGAAATAATTTGTGCTGCATCTTTTCCTAATCCATTTAATATAACTCTTAATGGCTCTTTTCTTACTTTATTAGCAGATTTTGCTATACCAATTGCTCCTTCTGCTGCTGCAAAAGATTCGTGACCTGCTAAAAATGCGAAACATTTTGTTTCATCTGATAATAGCATAGCTGCTAAATTTCCATGACCTAGCCCTACTTTTCTATCATCTGCAACAGACCCTGGAATACAAAATGCTTGTAATCCTTCTCCTATTGCTTTTGCTGCTTCATTTGCCTTTTTACATCCTTTTTTTATTGCTATAGCTGCACCTAGTGTATATGCCCAACACGCATTTTCAAAACATATTGGTTGAACTTCTTTTGCAATATCATAAGGATTAAATCCTTTTTCTTTACATATATTTAATGCATCTTCAAAATCTTTAATTCCGTATTTTTCCATTACTGGTTTTATTTGGTCTATTCTTCTTTCATAACTTTCAAATGTTACTGCCATAATTATTCTTACCTCCTATTTTAAACCTTTTAAATTCTATATTTACTCTTGTCTTGGGTCAATTTTCTTTACTGCTTCATCAAATCTTCCGTATTTACCGCTTGCTTTTTCAATTGCTTCCATTGGTTCTATTCCTTTTTTTATATTTTCCATCATTTTTCCTAAATTTACATATTTATAACCAATTATTTGATCGTCTTTATCTAGACCAATTTCTACTATGTATCCTTCTGCAAGTTCTAGGTATCTTGGTCCTTTTAAAAGTGTTGAATATATTGTACCTACTTGACTTCTATGTCCTTTTCCTAAGTCTTCAAGTCCTGCACCTACTGTAAGACCTCCTTCTGAAAATGCTGATTGTGTTCTTCCATACACAATTTGTAAGAATAATTCTCTCATTGCTGTATTTATTGCATCACACACAAGGTCTGTATTTAAAGCTTCTAAGATTGTTTTTCCTACTAAAATTTCTCCTGCCATTGCTGCTGAATGTGTCATTCCAGAGCATCCTATTGTTTCAACAAGTGCTTCTTGTATTATACCTTCTTTTACATTTAAAGTTAATTTGCATGCTCCTTGTTGAGGTGCACACCAGCCTATACCGTGTGTTAAACCTGATATATCTTTAATCTCTTTTACATTTACCCATTTTCCTTCTTCTGGAATTGGTGCTGGGCCGTGGTCTACTCCTTTTCGTACTTTACACATTTCTTCTACTTCTTTTGAATAAATCATTTTAATTGCTCCTTTCTGGTACTATATATATTTATAAACTTTAAAAACAAAATAATTTTTATTTACGGTTTGAATGTTAAAATTTGGCTAGTAACTTTTCCGTCGTCCTCTTTTGTATTCTCTTGCTCCTTTAATTGCTTCTTTTCTTTATTTTCCTTATTTTTTTGTTCTTTATTTTTTGTTAACTTTACAACTTCGTTTACAGTATCTGTAATAATTTCTTCTTGCTCTTCTTGTTTATCATATTCTATTAAATTACTAACTGGTTTTTTGTATATTCCTTCTACATATGTGTTAACATTTTGATTTTTATATTTTTCTTTTTTTAAATATTCTTCTATCATTTTTCTATCTTTTCTAGTATAGCTATTTAAAGGAATATCTAAATATTTATATCTCCATATAAGATGTCTTTCCACGTTAGTATATTTAGAATTTACTAAGTCATCATAATCATATTCTACACTAAACTTAAAATCTTGCACTGATATTGTTAAATTACTCCATGCTTTTTCCCCTACATTTATTTCATAACTTCGTAATTTTTTTATTTCATAGTACAATCTTTCCGCTAGTTTTAAATATGCTTGCTCATCTATATTAAACTTATTTGGTACTTCATAAACGTTAACAGGATTCTTCTTTATTACACTTTTAGGATAGTAATAAAAAAACATTTCTCCTGTTTGTACATTATTAAAGTGGTCTATTACAGAAGCATATAAGTAAACTCTATCCCATTTTTCTGGAATCATATAGAATAGTTGCTTCTGTATTTTTTCATACATTTTTTTAATTTCGGTGTTTCTTAACATATTTTTGTTTCTCCACACTATTCTTTTATAATTATACTTTCACCAGTCATTTCTTCTGGTTTTTCTAGTCCCATTATGTCTAACATTGTTGGTGCAAGGTCTGCTAATTTTCCTGTTTTTAGTTTTACATCTTGCATTCCTACTAATATTAGAGGAACAGGATTTGTTGTATGTGCTGTATGAGGCTCTCCTGTTTTGTAATCTATCATTTGTTCCGCATTACCGTGGTCTGCTGTTATTAATAAAACTCCATTTTTTTCTTCTATTTGCTCAACTACTTTTCCTACACATTCATCTATAGTTTCTATTGCTTTTATTGCAGCTTCTAGGTTTCCAGTATGCCCAACCATATCTGGATTAGCATAGTTTAATATAATTGCATTATATTTTTCTTCTTTTATTGCTTCTACTACTTTATCTGTTACTTCATATGCACTCATTTCTGGTTTTAAATCGTATGTTTCTACTTTTGGTGATGGAATTAAAATTCTATCTTCACCTTCATATTGCTTTTCTTCTCCTCCATTAAAGAAGAATGTAACGTGTGCATATTTTTCTGTTTCAGCAATACGTAATTGTTTTAATCCTTTTTTACTTATATATTCTCCAAATGTGTTTTTTAATGTAGTTGGTTTGAATGCTATATTTACATTTGGCATTGTTTCATCATATTGTGTCATACATACAAAATATAAATTTAATGGTTTTGTTTCAAATCCTTCAAAGTTGTTATCTACTAAGCTTCTTGTTATTTCCCTTGCTCTATCTGGTCTAAAGTTGAAGAATATAACAGAATCGTTTTTAGAAATTGTTGCTATTGGAGTATCTCCATTGCATATTAGAGTAGGTTCAACAAATTCATCAAATATTTCTTTTTGATATGATGCTTCTATTGCTTGTATTGCTGTTCCGTGCTTTTTCTCCTATTCCATTTACCATTGCATCATATGCTTTTTTTACTCTTTCCCATCTTTTATCACGGTCCATTGCATAAAATCTACCTGTAATACTTGCAATTTTGCCTATTTCTTTTTCTTTCATTTTTTCTTCTAATTTTGTAATATAGTTTTCCGCTGATGCAGGTGGTGTATCTCTACCATCTAAAAAGCAATGTACATATACTTTTTCAATTCCTTTTCTTTTTGCAAGTTCTAACAATGCAAATAAATGACGTATATGACTATGAACTCCTCCATCAGATAGTAATCCCATTATGTGTAAACTAGAATCGTGTTCTTTACAATTTTTTACTGCTTCATTAAATTCTTCTATACTAAAAAAGTCGCCTTCTTCTATTGATTTTGTTATTCTTGTTAATTCTTGATATACAATTCTTCCGAGCTCCAATATTTGTATGACCAACTTCTGAGTTTCCCATTTGGCCTTCTGGTAGACCTACATTTAATCCACTTGTGTAAATATCTGTTGTTGGGCACATTTTCATAAGTTTATCTATATTTGGAGTTTTAGCTAATTTTACTGCATTTCCCTTTTCTTTGTCATTTTCACCAAATCCATCAAGTATCATTAACATTGTTAGTTTATTTTTCATAAATTTATACCTTCCTTTTATAATCTAATAATTTACTATTTTTGCAAATTCATCTGGTTTTAGGCTTGCTCCTCCAACTAGCCCTCCGTCTATATCAGATGTGGTAAATAATTCTTTTGCATTTGTAGATTTTACACTTCCACCATATTGAATTATAACTCTATTTCCGACATTTTGTCCATATATTTTACAAATTTCTTCACGAATTGCTTTTATACTGTTGTTTGCATCTTCTGCTGTTGCTGTTTTTCCTGTTCCTATTGCCCATATTGGTTCATATGCAATAATTGTATTTGCTACTTGTTCATCTGTTAAGCCATCTAATGCAAGCTTTGTTTGATTTGTTATTATTTCTTTTGTTAGGTCTTGTTCTCTTTGCTCTAGTGTTTCTCCTACGCATACTATTGGTTTTAAGTTATTATCAAATGCTGTTTTTATTTTTTTATTTACTGTTTCATCTGTTTCTGCAAAATATTGTCTTCTTTCTGAATGTCCAATTATTACATATTCTACACCTATTTCTTTAAGCATATTAGCTGATATTTCTCCTGTATATGCTCCACTTTCTTCCCAATGCATATTTTGTGCTCCAATTTTTATGTTAGTTCCTTGTGTATGTTTTACTAGACATTTTAATTCAACAAATGGTGCACAAATTACTACTTCGTTTTGAGTCTCTTTTACTAGCGGGATAAATTCTTCTATAAATTTTTTAGCTTCATCTGGTGTTTTGTTCATTTTCCAGTTACCTGCAATTA
This sequence comes from uncultured Clostridia bacterium, assembly GCA_947628605.1. GTDB lineage: Bacteria > Bacillota > Clostridia > TANB77 > CAG-508 > RGIG8482. The sequence goes on from CANRAM010000071.1 coordinate 6,521, forward strand.
CTTTTTTTCTCATATATAATCTTATTCCTTCCTTGCCTTCGCTGACGCTACGTCTTCGGAAGGCACAAATCTTTATTAAAAATTTC
>CANRAM010000072.1 GCA_947628605.1 uncultured Clostridia bacterium
TATATCATTTTACAGGGTTTGTAAAGGAATATTGTCACATAGGCTCTAAAATTGTTATAGTTAGAAAAGAGATGCAAATGGAAAAATATTTTTACTTGACATTTATATTATAAAATAATATTATAATAACAAATAAAAAACGGAGGGAATATATGAAAAAATGTTTATTATTAGGAAATGGTGGAAGAGAAGCAGTACTTGCAGAATATATAAGTAAGGAATATGAACTATATTCTGTTTTACCATATGAAAACCCATCAATAATAGAAAAAATAGAAGATTCAAACGGAAAATATATAATAGGTTCACCATTTGATAAAGAATTAGTAAAGGAATTTATACAAAAAGAAAATATAGAAATATGTGTAGTTAGTAGCGATAATCTATTACAAGAAGGCTTAATAGATGTTGCAAAAAGCTTGGGATTAAAAGTATTTGGGCCAACTTCTAAAGGTTCAAAAGTAGAATGGAGTAAAACATATGCATTAGAAATAGTAAATAAAATTGCACCACAATTTATAATTAAGAATTATAATATAGAAACAAAAGAAGAATTAAAAAGAATAATAGATTCATATAAGGATGAAAATTTTGTTATAAAACCAGAAGGTCTAACAGGAGGAAAAGGAGTAAAAGTAGGAGGAGAGCACTTTAGTACAAAAGAAAAAGGATATGAATATGCATTAAGTTGTTTAGAAGAAAGTGGAAAAGTAATTGTACAAGATAAAGTACAAGGAAAAGAATTTACACTAATGTGCCTAACAGATGGAAAAAATGTAGTTCCTATGCCAATTACATTCGATTATCCATATAGATATGAAGAAGATAAAGGACCAGGAACTGGAGGAATGGGTTGTATGAGTTATCCTAATGGATTATTGCCATTCTTAACAAATGAAGATATATTGCAATGTACAGAATTAATGAAAAAAACAATACAATATTTAAATAAAGATAGCAAAGAATTTACAGGTGTACTATATGGAGGATTTTTCAAAACAGAGCAAGGAATAAAATTTATAGAATTTAATGCAAGATTTGGAGACCCAGAAGCCCTTAATGTACTAAATGCCCTTGAAACACCATTTGCAGAAGTACTAGAAAATATAATAAATGAAAATTTGACAGAAGAAAATTGTAAATTTAAAAAGGATTATACATTCACAGTATATGTAGTAAGCAAAGATTATGCTGTTAAATCAAGTAAAAATCCAACAATATTTAAAGTTAATACAGAAGCAATAAAAAATGAAAATTTAAAAATATATTTTGCAAACGCAAAAAAAACAGGCAAAAACGAATATACTTCCGTAAGTAATTCAAGATTATTCGCAATTACAACATCAGGTAAAGACCTTGAAGAACTTAGAAAAAAAGTATATAATGCAATAGAAAAAAATGTTGATAAAGTACTAGATTATAGAAAAGATATAGGTAATATATATATACACTAATAAGTAACAAGCAAACAATAAAATTTATTGTTTGCTTGTTTAATTGGAAATATTCATAAATGCGAAATTTAATACATTTATACAAATAATAATTAAAGTTCCCCGAGAAACAAATCTTTTTAAAGTTTCAACAAGTTGAATTTTTTCAATTGCTTGAACTTTAGCACTAATAACTTCTGGAGTATCTGTTGGTTTTACCTCTACTTTAGTTTGAACAATAATACTTCCCTTATCATATTCCTCGTTTAAAAAATGAATAGTAGGCCCTGTAAACTCTTCCTTACTTTCCCATACAGCTCTATGAACTCTCATACCATACATACCTAGCCCACCAAATTTAGGAAGTAAAGAAGGATGAGTATTAATAATTCTATACTTATTTAGTAAACGTTTGCCAATCATTTTTAAAAAGCCAGCACAAACAATTAAGTCTATATCATAATTTTTTAATACATCAAATAATTCAGCATCAATATTTTCTATTCCTTTACTATTAATTACATAGGTATCAATATTATGAAGACAAGCTCTTTCTAAAGCGTATGCATTTGGATTATCAGAAACAACTAAGCAAATTTTAGCATTTAAAGCCTTAGAATCTATTGCATCAATTATACTTTGAAGAGTAGTACCACTGCCGAGAAGCAAAAACAACTAAATTATACATAACAAAAACTCCTTTACTTTTTTTGTAATTATATCAAAACAATTCAAAAAATACAAATCGTTATAAATAAAAAACCATTTGCAAAAAGTAGAAAAATCCTGTATAATGAAAATTATCAGGAGGAATTATAAATGAAATTAATTTCGTGGAATGTTAATGGCTTAAGAGCAGTATTAAAAAAAGGTTTTGAAGACTTTTTTTATAAAGTAGATGCAGACATATTTTGTATTCAGGAAACAAAAATGCAAGAAGGTCAAATAGAGAATTTTACATTAAATGGTTATACCCAATATTGGAATAGTGCAATAAAAAAAGGATATTCAGGAACTGCAGTATTTACAAAAAAACAACCAATTTCTATATCATATGGAATAGGAATAGAAGAACACGACCAAGAAGGTCGAGTAATAACATTAGAATTTGAAAAATTTTTTCTAGTAAATATCTATGTGCCAAACTCAAAAAGAGAGTTAGAAAGATTAGATTATAGAATGATATGGGAAGACGAAATAAGAAAATATTTATCAAACTTAAATAAGAAAAAACCAGTTATAATGTGTGGAGACTTAAACGTAGCCCACCAAGAAATAGATTTAAAAAACCCAAAAACTAATAGAAGAAATGCAGGATTTACAGATGAAGAAAGAAACAAGATGACGCAATTATTACAAGCAAATTTTATAGATACGTTTAGATATATATATCCAGAAAAAATAGGATATACGTGGTGGTCGTATATGGGCAAAGCTAGAGAAAAAGACATTGGTTGGAGGATAGACTACTTTATTGTATCAAACGATATAAAAGAAAAAGTAAGAGATGCATACATTTATAAAGATATAATGGGAAGTGACCACTGTCCGGTTGGTTTAGAAATAAATATATAAAAGGAGAAGAAAAATGGAAAAAAAACATAGTATTTGGGGAAAATGGCTATATTGGTTTGTATTTGCAGTGGCAGTAATTGCTGTATATAAAACCTTAGATAATTTTAACGATATTGCAAATTGGCTAAAAGGAATTTTTGATGTTGTGATGCCATTTATAATAGGAATTTTTATAGCATATTTATTTTACATTCCTTGCAAAAAAATAGAAAATTTGTATAAAAAAGTAAAGTTAAAGCCAATAAAAAACAAAGCAAGACCACTTAGTATAATGACAGTATACTTAATTGCACTTATAGTACTTGTTTTAGCAATAACATACATTGTACCAACTTTAACAGCTAGTATAAAAGACTTAGCAAACAATTTAACGCAGTACTACAATAATACAATTCAAAATTTTAAGGATATTCCAGAAGATTCTATATTGAAGAAAATAGATATAGAAGAAATTGCAAATAATTTATCTAATATAAATTTAGCAGACTATATAAATATTGAAACAATAACAGAATATGCAAAGGGAGCAATGGGATTTGCAAGTTCTATATTTGACTTCTTTGTAGCATTAATAGTATCTATATACATATTACTTGAACGTTCAAACATACTACAGTTTATAAAAAAATTAGCAGGAGCTATTTTTAAAGAAAAAACTTATCAGTCAATAGGCAAATACTTTAATAACACAAATACAATATTTTTTAAATTCTTATCTAGCCAAATACTAGATGCAATGTTAGTAGGAGTACTTGCTAGTATTGCGATGATGGCTCTAGGTGTAAAATATGCAATTTTACTAGGATTTTTGATAGGAATATCGAATTTAATACCATATTTTGGAGCGATAGTAGGTGTTGCAATAGCTATAATTATAACAATATTTACAGGTGGTATTTCAAAAGCAATATGGCTTGCAGTTATAATAATAGTATTACAGCAAATAGATGCAAACATCATAAATCCAAAAATAGTAGGTAATTCATTAAAAATTAGTCCATTGTTAGTTATTTTTGCTGTTACAATTGGTGGAGCTTACTTTGGAATATTAGGAATGTTTTTATCAGTACCTATTTTTACGGTATTAAAAATATTAATTGAAGATTATATAGACTATAAAAATAATGTAAAAGAAAAATATATTTAGATATAGGAATAGGTGAGAAATATGTTAAAAAAAATAAAAGAAGAATGTGGTGTATTTGGGATTTATGCTAAACAAAAAGAAGAAAACGTAGCATATTACACGTGCATAGGGCTTTCATCATTACAGCATAGAGGAGAAGAAAGTTGTGGAATGGCAATAAATAATGGAGGAGTAATATCATATCACAAAGATGTAGGTCTAGTTTCTGATGTGTTTAACCAAAAAGTAGTAGATGAGCTTCAAAGTGGTAAAATGGCAATAGGCCATGTTAGATATTCAACTACAGGTGCACCAAAAAAAGAAAATGCACAGCCTATAGTAATTCGCTATGCTAAAGGAAATATTGCGGTAGTACATAATGGAAATTTAACAAATGCATTAGAATTAAGAAAAGAATTACAAGACAATGGAGCAATTTTTAATTCGACATCTGATACAGAGGTAATAGCATATATTATAGCAAGAGAAAGACTAAAAACAAAGTCCATAGAAGAAGCAGTAATGAATACAATGAAATATATAAAAGGAGCATATTCATTATTGGTTATGAGTGCACAAAAGTTAATAGCGGTGCGTGACCCACAAGGATTTAGACCGTTGTGCATTGGTAAACTAGGAGAAAACACTATATTTTCTTCAGAAAGTTGTGCTTTAGATATAATGGGAGCAAAGTTAGTAAGAGATGTAAAACCAGGAGAAGTTGTTGTTGTATCAAATAATGAAATGAAATCGTATGATTGCAAAAATGGAGAAAAAGACGGTTTATGTATTTTTGAATATATTTATTTTGCAAGACCAGATTCTACAATTGATGGTTTAAATGTTCATAAGTTTAGAGAAGAAGTAGGAAAATATTTAAGCTTACAAGCACCAGTAGATGCAGATTTTGTAGCAGGAGTTCCAGATTCTGGATTAGATGCAGCACTTGGCTATTCTAAGCAATCCAAAATACCATATGATATGGCATTTATAAAAAGTAAATACATAGGAAGGACATTTATACAATCAACACAGAATAAAAGAAAAAAACAAGTACTTTTGAAATTAAATCCAATAAGAAGTACAGTTAAGGGTAAAAAAATAATATTAGTTGATGATTCTATCGTAAGAGGCAATACAATTACTAGACTTATAAAAATATTAAGAGAAGCAGGAGCTAAAGAAATACATTTAAGAATTGCATCACCAAAATTTGTTGATATCTGTTATTTTGGAACTGATGTAGCAAAAAGAAATGAATTAGTAGCTGTTGGAAAAACGACAGAAGAAATTAGAAAAGAATTAGGTGCAGATTCACTAGAATATATCAGTTTAGAAAATTTAAGAAAAATAGCCAAAAAATCTAATGCAAAAGGATTTTGCGAAGGCTGTTTTACAGGCAAATATCCAATAGAAGTACCAGATGAAATTGAAAAAGATAAGTTTGAGAAGATTTTTTAATTAGATGTGATTTAATAAAAGCTAAAATAATCGGATTTTACATTGATTATTTTAGCTTTATTAATTGAAACAATAAAATAAAATTAAAAAAATCAACAATAAATAGTTTACAAATGTGAAAATCTAAAGTATAATATGAAAAATGAATAGTTCGAAAAGTTAAATGCTTATTAATTAGATTTTAGCGAATCAATAAATATTTAAGTCATAATATTTATAATCAAAGAAAATCAAAAAATAAAATTCCAGAAAAAAAAGCAAGAGTAGGAGGTGAAATGTAAAAACCTTTTGAATTAATTCAAGAAAAATCTATGAATGAATTTATACTAACTTAATTTTATCAAAAATTCATAAAAAATTAAAATCTAAAAAGCCAGTCTAAAAGTAGAACATCAATTTTAATTGTTATAACTATAAAAAAAGACAGGCACAAAATCCAAAAAAAATAAAAAAGTTTGTCATTTATGTTGTATAAAAAAACAAAAAATGATACAATAAAGGAGGAAACAAAAATGAACGTAAAAGAAAGAAAAATGACACTAAAAAACGATATAATATTCAAAATGTTTTTTGGCAAAAAAGAGAATGAAAAATATTTAATAAGCTTTTTAAAAGCAGTACTAAACACAAACATAACAAAAGCAGAGGTACAACAAGAAGTAGGAGTACTACCAATAATGAAAGAAGGAAAAACAGGGAGACTAGATATAAAAGCAACAATAGATGGTGGAAAAATAGTAAATATAGAACTACAATTAAGAGACAACCGCGACATAAAAGAAAGAACAACATTATATGGAAGTATGTTATTATTAGAGCAACTAAAAAGAGGAGACAAATACAAAAAAAT
>CANRAM010000073.1 GCA_947628605.1 uncultured Clostridia bacterium
TGACACGTTGGGCACGTTCTAGTTGTTTGCATTTGACCTAATATTGTTGTTTGTACTTGTTTTATATGACCTGTTCCTCCACACATAGAACAAGTTTCTACTTTAGTTCCTGACTTTGCTCCACTACCTTTACAAGTGTTGCAAGTGTCTTCTCTATTAATAGTAATTTCTTTTTCTACCCCTAAAAATGAATCTTCAAAGCTTATTTCCATATTATATTTCAAATCTGCACCTTTAGTTGGGCCACTATTCTGTTTAGAAGATGTTCTGCCTCCAAAACCTCCTCCAAAAAACGATGAGAAGATATCTCCTAAATCTCCCATATCAAAACCATCAAAACCTGAGGTAGAATATGAATAATAGCCTCCTTGACCTCCTCCGAATCCTTGTGGCCCATCGTGACCGAATTGGTCATACATTCTTCTCTTTTGCGGGTCTGATAAATTTTCATAAGCTTCATTTACTTCTTTAAATTTAGCTTCTGCTTCTTTTCTATTATCTGGATTTGCATCTGGATGATATTTTTTTGCAAGTTTCCTATATGCTTTTTTTAGTTCTTCATCAGTTGCATTTTTATTTACACCTAAAACTTCATAATAATCTCTTTTTTGCTCAGCCATTTTTTCCTCCATTTTAGCTTTGGAATTTTAGTTTAGAAGTTGGAAGTCTCATTTTCGTACTTCCAACCTCTTATTTTAAACAAAATTTTATTTATCTTCTTCTACTTTGTAGTCTGCATCGTAAACATTTCCATCATTTGCATCATTATTGTTTGCATCTGTATTATTTGTTTCTGCTCCTGTTTCTGCATTAGGATTAGCTTGTTTATATAATTTTTCAGATACTTCATAGAAACTTTGTGTAAGTTTTTCTGTTGCTTCTTTAATTTTATCAATATCTGTTCCTTCTAATGCTTTTTTTACATTATCTATTTCATTTTCTACTTTTGCTTTTTCTTCTCCTGAAACTTTATCTCCTAAGTCTTTTAATGTTTTTTCGCAATTGTATACTAAGCTTTCTGCATTATTTCTAGCTTCTATTTCTTCTTTTTTCTTCTTGTCTTCGCTTGCATGAGCTTCAGCATCTTTTACTGCTTTTTCAATGTCCTCATCTGATAAGTTTGTACTTGCTGTTATTGATACATCTTGACTATTTCCTGTTGCCATATCTTTTGCAGATACGTGTACAATTCCGTTTGCATCTATATCAAATGTAACTTCTATTTGTGGTACACCACGTGGTGCTGCTGGGATTCCTGTCAATTGGAATCTTCCTAATGTTTTGTTGTATGCTGCCATTTCACGTTCACCTTGTAAAACGTGTACTTCAACACTTGTTTGACCATCTGCTGCTGTAGAGAATATTTGTGATTTTTTAGTTGGTATTGTTGTATTTCTTTCAATTAATTTTGTGAATACTCCTCCATATGTTTCAATACCTAATGATAATGGTGTTACGTCTAATAATACTAAGTCTTTTACATCTCCTGATAATACACCACCTTGAATTGCAGCTCCTATTGCAACACATTCATCTGGATTTATTCCTTTATCTGGTTCTTTTCCTGTTACTCTTTTTACTAATTCTTGTACACAAGGTACTCTTGTAGAACCACCTACTAATAATACTTTATGAATATCATTTGAAGATATTCCTGCATCTTTTAAGGCTTGGTTTACAGGTTCTACTGTAGATTCTACTAAGTCGTGAATTAATTCTTCGAATTTTGCTCTTGTAAGTGTAATATCTAAGTGCTTTGGACCTGTAGCATCTGCTGTAATGAATGGTAAGTTTATGTTTGTTTGTTGTACTCCAGATAATTCAATTTTAGCTTTTTCTGCAGCTTCTTTTAATCTTTGCATTGCCATTTTATCTGTTGATAAATCTACTCCTTGAGATTTTTTAAATTCTGCTACTAAGTAATCTATAATTTTTTGGTCAAAGTCATCTCCTCCTAAGTGGTTGTTACCACTTGTAGCAAGAACTTCAAATACTCCATCTCCTATATCTAGTATTGAAACATCAAATGTTCCTCCTCCTAAGTCATAAACCATTATTTTTTGGTCTTGGTCTTCTTTATCCATTCCATATGCAAGTGATGCTGCTGTTGGTTCGTTTATAATTCTTAATACTTCTAAGCCTGCAATTTTTCCTGCATCTTTTGTTGCTTGTCTTTGTGAATCGCTAAAATATGCTGGTACTGTTATAACTGCTTGTTTTACTTCTGAACCTAAATAATTTTCTGCATCGTTTTTAAGTTTTTGTAATATCATTGCTGATATTTCTTGTGGTGTAAATTCGTCTCCTTCTATTTTAACTTTTTTGTCTGTTCCCATACTTCTTTTTATTGATATAACTGTGTTATCTGGATTAGTAACTGCTTGACGTTTTGCTATTTGACCTACTAATCTTTCTCCATTTTTTGAAAATGCTACTACAGATGGTGTTGTTCTATTTCCTTCTGCATTTGGTATAACTACTGCTTCTCCACCTTCCATAACAGCTACGCAAGAGTTTGTTGTTCCTAAGTCAATTCCTATAATTTTTCCCATTTTAAAATTCCTCCTAAAAATTTATTTTATTTTCTTAAATTGTTTCTTTTGTATTTATATATTTTTAAAAATTAATAACTTAATTTGCTACTACTACCATAGAGTGTCTAATTACTTTGTCGCCTATTTTGTAGCCTTTTCTAAATTCTTCTTTTATTTCTTGTTCTCCAAGTTCTTCATCTTGAACGCTACTTACTGCTTCGTGATATTCTGGATTGAACTTTGTTCCTACTGTTTCTATTTCTTTTACTCCTAAACCTTCTAATGTATCTACAAATTGTTTTAAAACCATTTCAATTCCTTGTTTGTAGTTTTCATCTTCTGTTTTTACGTTTACAGCTTTTTCTAAATTGTCTAATGTTGGTAAAAAAGATGTTACAATATCTGCTATTAATGAATTATACAGTCCTTCTCTTTCTTTTGCATTTCTTTTTTTGTAGTTATCAAATTCCGCCATTAATCTTTTATAACGGTCTTGATTTTCTTCTAGTTCTTGTTTTATTTTTTCTGTTTCACTTAACTCTGTTTTTTGAGTAACTTCTTGTGTTGATTTTGTTTCATTGTTTTCCTCCATATTTTCCTCCTTGTACTATAAATCTTTTTCGTTCATTTTTTTACTTATATATTTCATAACTGATATTACTTTAGAATAGTCCATTCTTTTTGGCCCTATTATTCCTATTGTTCCTAAATCTTTATGTCCTATTGAATGTTTAAATGTTACTATGCTAAAGTCTTTTAGTTTATCGTTATCGTTTTCTTTGCCTATATATACATTAATGTCTTTTGCTATGCCTGAATTTAACATATCTATTACTAGGTCTTTTGTGTCTAAAACGTTTATAAAGTTTTTTGCTAATTCTAAGCTTTTAAATTCTGGTAAGTCGAAAGCTTTATTTGCACCTTCTAAGTATATGCTACTTTGTTGTTCTATTATTTTATTTATTTGTTCTATTATTGGCTTTATTACGTCTATACTATATGTAATTTCAGATAGTATATATTCTTCCATTGGTTTATCTATTTTACTTAGTGGTTTTCCTTTTAACTTACTGTTGAATAAGTTATTTAATGTTTCTACTTGACTTTGTGTTATGTCGTCATCGTATTTTATTATTGTTTCTTTTATTAGCCCGTCTTCTGTCATTATTACTATCATAAGCATTCTGCTACCAAGTAGTACAAATTTTATTTCTTGTATTATTTGAGTTTCTGTTTTTGGGCCTATTGCAACTGTTGTGTAATGTGTAATTTCTGATAGTGTGGATGTTGCAATTTTTGTTAGGTCTTCTATTTCATTTACTTTTGTAGATAGTTTGTTTTGAATGTATTTTATTTCTTCTACTGATATGTCTTCATCATTTAATAATTCATCTACGTAAAATCTGTATCCTTTTTCTGAGGGTATTCTGCCTGATGATGTATGTGGCTTATCTAAGTAACCAATACTTTCTAATTCTGCTAGTTCGTTTCTTACTGTTGCACTACTATAGTTTAATCCATATTTTTTTACTAATGTTCCAGAACTTACTGGCTCTGCTGTATTTATATATTCATCTACTACTGCTTGTAATATTTGTTTTTTCCTTTTATCTAGCATTTGCTCACCTCTTTTTAGCACTTAGTGTGTGTGACTGCTAATTTCTTGTATTATATTATATCCAAAATTAGCAATTGTCAACCCCAATTGCTAATTTTTTTGTGAATTTTTTGTGAAGATATTATAAAAAATTCTATAAGCTTTCCTATAATATTGGATAAGTTATAGAATTTAGTATATTTTTACTATTTTTTTAATTATTTTCTAAGCTGGCAACTCCTTTTCTTTTTTTTACGATTTTATCAATTTTTATATTAAGCTGCCAGCCGTCCTTTTATTCATTTTTTACTATTCTTATTTACTGATTAACTTATTTGTTCACACTTAATGTTCCTTGTGTTCCCCTATATACACCAGTGTAACATCCGTTCCTCTTAGAACTGCAAATACAATGTCCCTGTGTTTTCACAATCAAACTATAATTAGTAGTAGGCGTAATAACAATAGAAAAACCCGCACCCGCTTTGCTCCATTCATCGCCAAACAATATTTTTTTAGCATCTGGATAATGAAAGTAAGCATCATAAATGTACCCGTTCGCTATATCCCCGCTCCATAAAACTACCGGCGAAATCAAACCTGATTCAATAGCACCCACAACAGAGTAATCAGTTCCATTAATACATAATAATAATTTCTCCAAATGAGTTTCACTGCAAAAATCATATGGAATATTCCACGAAAATCTAATGCATAGCTGTAACCCCGAAATCACATTTGGAACACTGACATTCGCAACTTCGGAAGAATTATACTCTCCTACAAGCGTCGTAACTCCGCTCAGCGCCGATCTGGCCGCATTTCCAAAGTTCCCACTACTATATCTATTTTGGTCTGTATCTCTGTCCGTATCTGGATAAATAGCTTGCCCATTTCGGTATACTACACTTAATCTTTGGTTATAAATGGCTGTTTGATCATCCCACATCGCATATAATTCCAAATTTTCATTTACTGTTAATGTCGTTCCTGTTGTATAAGATATACCACTTCCTGTAGGACTTGTATTCCATCCATAAAAGTTGCAATTCTCCTTTGTAAAAATATTTTCTAATAGTCTCAATGTTTCTCCTTTATTTACTCTCACTGTTTTAGTTTCATTTTTTCCATTATTTGAATTATATGTTAATTTTATATTTGCTTCTGTTATTTCTGGTGGTGTTAGTATACTTTCTCCACTTCCTGCATATTCTGATGAACTTGCTGTTATTACAAATATGTATCCTTCTTTTGTTAATATTTTTGCTTGGGTTACTTCACTTCCATCGCTTGGTATTATATCTGTTATCGCTTGCTCTGCTACTATTCCATTTTCTACTATCTTTGCCTTTAGTTTCTCTAATGTTACATCTCCCATATTTTCTAGTGCTACTTCTCCTCTTGCTAACTCTATATCTTCTAAGTATTTTCCTATTTGCTGTTGCATTCTTGCTTCGGTTGCTTTTTTGAATATTCCACTATCTTTTAGTGTTAAATTAATTGTTACCCCGTGCTAGTATTAACATTACTATTATTGTTATTACTAGTGCTATTAAAGTTATACCTTGTTCTTTACTTTTGTTTCTAACTTTTAATATTATCATACCTTCTCTTCTCCTTTTACTTTTGTATTCTAATATTAAAAATTTTATATTTTGCTCTTTTCTGCTACAATACCTTTACCTTCTTTCTCTAGTAATAAATTTGCATAATATGTTACATTTTTCTATACCATATTATTCTTTCGACACTATTGTCGGTTTTTGTCGTAAAGTTTTAATATTTTTTTGCTATTTGTCGTTGACTTTTTTCTCTTTTTGTTATTTAATGTTCTTGTTAAATATTCTTTAGAATTTTTTCACAAATTGTTTTATTCGTTTTACTTTAGAAATTCTATTTGTTTATTTTAAAAAGCAATTATTGCTAGCTTTTCAAGCTTTTTTATTTTCAAGAATTTCTTACATTTACCCGAATTTAACATTTATTTTTCTTACGAATATTTTTCAATCTTTGGTTTTGGCTTAAATTTTTTTCACTTTAAATTTCCACTAAAAAATTTATTTCTTAACCAAATCATTTTTATTATTTGCATATTGACAATCAA
>CANRAM010000074.1 GCA_947628605.1 uncultured Clostridia bacterium
CTTCATTATATCTTCCTTAGATAACTTATTTATAAAAGCTGTTTTCGTGTCTAGTACATTATCAATTAACTTAGCTTTCCTTTCTTGCAACTCGTAAATCTTTTCTTCAATAGAATTTTTAGTAATTAACTTATATACTTGTACACTATTCTTCTGCCCTATTCTATAAGCTCTATCTGTAGCTTGGTTTTCTGCTGCTAAATTCCACCACGGGTCATAATGAATAACCATATCTGCACCTGTCAAATTTAAGCCCGTACCACCAGCTTTTAAAGATATTAAAAATACTTTAATACCAGAATTTTTATTAAATTCATCTACTAACTCTATTCTTCTATCAACCTTAGTTTGACCAGTCAATTTAAAATATAGTATCTTTTCCTTTTTTAACTCCCTTTCAATAATATCAAACATAGCGGTATACGTTGAAAATAATAATATTTTATGCCCACCAGCAATAGCATCTTTTATTATTTCTATACATTGATTTAATTTACTAGATTCACCTAAATAATTTTCTAAAAATAAATTAGGATGACAACAAATTTGTCTTAATCTTGTAAGAGCAGACAATATTTGCATTCTGCTATTTTCAAAACCATTCTTTTCTATTTGCTCATTTAACTCTTTCTTAATATTAGCAAGATAGGTTAAATAAATTTTTAGTTGTTCATCGCACATTTCATTGTTTAGAATAGTAACTGTTTTATCTGGAAGTTCTGTTAGAACTTGTTTTTTTGTTCTTCTTAATATAAATGGCTCTATTAACATTCTTAATTTTGCCATTGCTTCATCATCATTTTCCTTTACAATTGGTGCTTCAAAGTTCTCCTTAAACTTTTTATATGTAAATAAATAACCCGGCATTAAAAAGTCGAAAATAGACCATAACTCAGATAATGAGTTTTCAATTGGTGTACCAGTTAACGCAAACTTTGCCTTAGCCTCTAACATTTTTATAGACTTCGCATTTTGTGTATTACTATTTTTCATATATTGTGCTTCATCTGCTATTATGTATCTAAATTCATAATTGTATTCGTTATACAAATCAATATCTCTCTTCAACAAATCATACGACGTAATTACAACATCATAATTTGGTATTTCCGCTATCTGTTGTTTTCTTTTTGAAAGAGGCCCACTTATTACTATTTTATTTATATTATTTGCAAATTTTTCTATTTCAGCATTCCAATTTAGAGTTAATGAGCTTGGTGCTACTACTATAATAGGCAATTTATTTTCTTTACAATTTTCTATATAGCTTTGCATTATAGCAATTACTTGAATGGTCTTTCCTAAACCCATATCATCTGCAAGAATACCACCAAATTGATAACTATCTAAAGTTTTTAGCCATTTAAAACCAATTTTTTGGTATTCTCTTAATGTTTTATTTAACCCTTTTGGTATTATAATATCTCCTGTATTGGTTTTGTCTTGAATACTTTCTGTAATATTTTTATATGTATCGTCCTTATTTATAGTAGTATTTTCAAAATTATTCATTATTCTTTCTAAATACAATGAACGATACATTGGTAATTTTATATTACCTTTTTCTATTTCTCGGTAATCTATTTCTGTTCCAGAAATTAAATTATCTAAAAACTCTATATCTTTGTTTTCTTCTAGTGATATAAAATCCCCACTTTTAAGTCTATGATATTTTTTCTTTAACCTATATTTTGAAAGAATTTCATTTAATTCTTTTCTATCAAAATTTAATTCTTCTAAGTTAATATTTAATAAATTGTTTTCTACTCTTACTCCAATAGACCTAATTTTAGGCATTTTAATTGTTTTTGTATTAAAATCATCTGTTGCTAAAACTTCAAATTTTTGCATATATTCATTTATATCTTGCGATAAGAAATTATATATAGTATCATCATTTGCTAGTACAAACTCGCCATTTTTTTTATCTAGCATAAATCCTGTTTTTCTGAATAAATTTAAACTTTCCGCTTCTTTTAGCAAACTTCTTGGAATATTAGGATTTTCCTTTACCGGATTAAATTCTTCTTCTCCATAACAAAACTTTACTTTTGCTATAATATAATTTTTTTCATTAAATTCTAGAAAAACTTTTATTCCTAATTTTTGTGGCATATATTTTTCTATTTCTTCTTGTTCTATTGTTTCAAGTGAAATAACATCTTCAACTTTTGGTAACACTATTGAAAAGAATTTTGATATTTGCTGTTTTCCAAATTTTATTTCGCTTGTATAATTTCTTTCAAAAACATTTAACAATTTTAATGTTGTTTCTTTAAATTGCCTATCACATCTATATAATTTTTTATCTGTTAAAAAGTATGTATATCTTCTTCCATCTATTATTTCATATGGGTTATATTCATCTATGTTACATATTAATTTATACTCTTCTTCATTTATTTTTTCTAACTCAAATTTTATATTTGGCACTTCTTCTACTAATTCAATTTGATGCACTTCATAATCTTTTTCTAATGTAATATTTTTTCCTTTTAATATTTCAAAAATTTCATCAATTATAGTGTTACTTAATACTATACTACTTGTATTTACTACTTTTCCGTAATATCTATATATACTATTTGAATTATTATTTATATATTTTATAGTTTCTGCGTGCTTTAGTACGAAATTCAATAATGGTATATCTTCTTGTGCAAAATTCTTTTCTTCGTGTACCATATCTAACTTTACACCATACTTATATCTAGCTTTATTTTGAAAATTTTCGTAAAATTCAACTAAATCTCTTAATTTATATAATTGTTTAGTTGTTCCTATTTTAAACTCTATTTTCATTTCTTTAGAATATTTATCATATATTAATTTAGGTACTAGCTTTATATTTTTTTCGTGCGATACATATTGATTAATTTCTGTATCATCAATGCCTTTCATTTCTTCATCATAAAAAGTATTTATTAAGTCTGAAAAATCTGTATATTTTTCTTTTATTTGTTTTTCATAACTTTCACTGTTATATTTAGGATTTCCGTCTACTTCAAGTATACTTGCAAGAATATGTTTACACGCTCCATAATGAGTTTTATAATCTTCACATTCACATTCTACACTGTTTAACTCTCCATTCTTTACACTTATATATGTATTATAAATATCATAATGTCCTCTTACAGCGCCTTTCATATCGAAGTTATTCATATCCTCATAATTTATTTGCTTTATTTGCACTTTTTTATTTTTTACAAATTCTTTTGCTCTGTTTAGTTTCAACTTTCCTGCATCCTCATATATTTCATTTGCCATAGTTTGATTAATAAACATCTTTTTCTCCTTTTAAGTGTTTCGTAACTTTTATTTTTTTTCACTAGCCTTCTTTTTTGTATTAGTTTTCTTTTTCCTTACAGTTTTTTTCTTTTCTTCGTTTTCTGGCTTATCGTCACTTTCTACATATTTTTCACCTTTTTTAGGTTTATTCCACGATATATAATCACAACTTTTTGGGTTATTTTCGCATATATAATAATTTCTTTTTTTCTTTGTTTTGCGTATTTGTACTTTTGCGCCACATTTTGGACAAGGTACATCTATTGTTTCTACAAAAGGCTTTGCATTTTTACATTCTGGATATCCCGGACATGCTAAAAATTTTCCATATCTTCCATATTTTATTACCATCATTCTACCGCATTTTTCACACTGAACATCTGATACTTCTTCTTCTAGTTTTACGTGTTCTAATTCCTTTTCTACTTTTTCTACTGTTTCTTGGAATGGAGTATAAAATTCTTTTATTACCTCTTTCCATTCTTCTTTTCCTTCTGCAATTTTATCAAATTCATTTTCCATATTTGCTGTAAATTCAACATTTACTACTCCGAGAAAAATTTTCTATTAATAGTTTGTTAACTACTTTTCCTAAATCCGTTGGTGCTAATTGTTTTTGCTTTTTTTCTATATATCTTCTTTCTAGTATTGTTGTAATTGTTGGTGAATATGTACTTGGTCTTCCTATTCCTTTTTGTTCTAATTCTTTTACTAAACTTGCTTCAGTGTAACGTGGTGGTGGCTCTGTAAAGCTTTGCTTTGGTTCTATTTTTTTCTTAATAACTGTTTGATTTTCTTCTAAATCTGGTATTTTTTCGTTTTCTTCTTCTTGCACATAATCTTGCCCTTCAACGTATAACACCATAAAGCCTTTAAATTTTAAGTTTTGACCGTTTGCTTTAAATGTATAACCATTTGCATCTATTGTTACGCTTAAAGTATCATAAACTGCACTAGACATTTGACTTGCTATAAATCTATTGTATATTAATTTATATAGTTTATATTGGTCGTTTGTTAAAGCGTCTTTTATTTCTTCTGGGTTTATATCTATATATGTTGGTCTTATTGCTTCGTGTGCATCTTGTGCATCTTTATTTGTTTTATAATATCTATTATCGTAATATTCTTCCCCATATGTTTTTAAAATTTCTGTTTTAGCTTGTGCTCTTGCTACTTCAGATATTCTTGTTGAATCTGTTCTCATATAAGTAATAAGACCTACTGTTCCTCTTTGTGGTATTTTAACTCCTTCATAAAGATCTTGCGCTACACTCATTGTTTTCTTAAGTGTAAAGCCTAATTTTCTTGATGCTTCTTGTTGCATTGTACTTGTAGTAAATGGTGGCGCTGGTGTTCTTTTCTTTTGTCCTTTTTTTACTTCTTTTACAATGTATTTATCTTTATTAATTTCTTTTATTATTTTATCTACTTCTTCTTTATTATGTAGTTCTATCTTTTTATTATTTTTTCCATAGAATTTTGCTTCAAATTCTTTTTTAGATTTTTCATCTATTAATGATGCATAAATATTCCAATATTCCTGTGGAATAAAGTTTTCTATTTCTTCTTCTCTATCTACTATTAATTTTACTGCAACAGATTGCACTCTTCCCGCAGATAAACCACGTCTTACTTTTTTCCATAGTACAGGGCTAATTTTATAACCAACAATTCTATCTAGTACTCTTCTTGCTTGTTGTGCATTTGTTAAATTCATATCTATTTGTCTTGGTTTTTTTATTGCTTCTTGTACTGCACCTTTTGTTATTTCATTGAATGTTACTCTTACATTTTCTTTTTCATCTATATCTAATATATGAGCTAAATGCCACGCAATGGCTTCTCCTTCACGGTCAGGGTCAGTTGCAAGATATACTTTTTTTGCATTTTTTGCATCTTTTTTTAATGATTTTATTAAATCTCCCTTTCCTCTAATATTTATATAATTTGGTTCAAAATTATTGTCTACATCTATTCCTAATTTTGATTTTGGAAGGTCTCTAATATGTCCCATAGAGGCTACTACTTTGGTGTTACCTCCCAAAAATTTTTTAATTGTATTTGCTTTTGCTGGTGATTCCACAATAATTAATTTATCTGCCATAAATTTCTCCTTTACTTTTGTTTTACTAAACTATTTTAGACCATATTTACTTATTTTTCAAGTGCTGTTTTTAATTTTTCTACTTTTTCAAATATTTTTGATTTTCTCAATAATTCTTGCCTTAATATCATATTATCTTGGTATAATTCATTTATCATA
>CANRAM010000075.1 GCA_947628605.1 uncultured Clostridia bacterium
GATACATTATATGAAATATTAATAAGAGCAGGAAAAGAAAAAAAGGAAATATATTGTAATGCAACAAAAGATACATCATTATTAAACATAAAAAGGATGTTAAAAAAAGGAATAATAAGGCTAAAAGATGAAGAAGGAAAGGAAATAGTAATAGGAGAAAACAGCAAATTACAATATAAAGAAAATGGAGAAGAAGTAGAATATAGAAACTTTTCATCATATGGAGAAATAGAAATGTTAGATGTAATAATAATACCAGAAGTAGAAAAGTTAGAAGAAGAAAAAGAAAAGATGGATATGTTACTTTCAAGAGTAAGAGAAACAATAAAAATGACAGGAACACCAAAAGAAACAGGAATAGATGAATTGAGAAGAAATATAAGGGAGGATTTAGAAATTTGAAAAATATAGAAAAATTAAAAAAAGCATCACAAAATTATGTGATAAATAATAAGGAAAATTTAACAAATGAAGTATTAAATTATTTAAAAGAAAGAATAAAGAAAAACAAAAATGAAATAGAAGAACTTATAAAAATAAGAAAAGAAAAAATAGAATATGAAGAAATTCTATCAATAATAGAAAGTGAGCTAAAAGAAGAAAGTGAATTGAAAGACTATATAGATTTAAAAATAAATGAACAAAAATTTTTATCTATGTATATAAAAATGCCAGTGGGGGTAATTGCAATAGAAGCATATGAAACAAGAGAGGTTATTAAATATTTAATTAAAGCAATAAAAACAAGGAATGCTATTGCAATATCAGATATAGAATATGACGAAACAAATATAAAAGCATTAATAGTGCTAATAATAAAAGAAGCGTTAAAAAAATATAATATAGATGAAAATTTAATAATGATATTACCATATGAAGAATGTTTTTATGAAAATTTTGATGAAACTATATATACATATGATGAAAAAGGCATACTAAAAGAGCCAAAGATAGAGAAAAAGAATGAAGAAGATAAAATATATGTATATATAGAAGATAAAAGTTTAGAAAAAGAAGCAAGACAAAATAAAAATGCTGAAATAATAGAGGGAGAATTATATGAAACAATAGATGTAATAAATAATAAAAAAGCTAAATGTGCAATAATTTATACAAAGGATAGTAAAAAAGCATATAATTTTATAAATTTAGTACATAGTAGAAATGTATTTGTAAATTCAAGTATAGAGAATATCGAAGAAAAAATAGAAACAGAAGATATGTTATATGAATATAGAAAAATAATAATACCAATACCACAAAGAGAAATAGAAAAGAAAAATGAAGATATAAACACAGAAATGATAATAAAAAAAGAAGAAAATATATTTACAAAGATATTTGAATTTTTGAAAGGATTATTTAATTAAATATAAATAAAAATATCATTCTTTTTCAGAATGATATTTTTTTAACAAATGGTGACCCGTACGGGAATCGAACCCATGATTCAGCCTTGAGAGGGCTGCGTCTTAACCGCTTGACCAACGGGCCATATGTAAGCATATATATTTATAACATATTTTATAGTAATTAGTCAATTATTTTTTCAAAATTACTTGACAAAAGTAAAAAATAAGATATAATATTTACGAACAAAAATTTGCTTAAGGAGAAATAATGAAAAAAAGAATAGATGTATTATTAGTTGAAAAAGGTTACTTTGAAACAAGACAAAAAGCACAATATGCAATAGAAAATAACTGCATATATGTAGATAACAAAATTATAAATAAAGTAAGCAAAACAATTGAAGAAAATTGCAATATTGAAATAAAAGGAGAAACTTTACCATATGTAAGTAGAGGAGGCTTAAAGCTAGAAAAAGCAATAAAAAATTTCAATATAAACTTAAAAGAAAAAATATGTATGGATATAGGTGCCTCAACGGGAGGCTTTACGGACTGTATGTTGCAAAATGGAGCAAAAAAAGTATATGCAATAGACGTTCGGGCATAATCAACTAGCTAAAAAACTAATAAAAGATGAAAGGGTAATAAATTTAGAGGGAACTAATATAAAAGATATAAATGAAAATGAATTTGATAAAATAGAGTTTATATCAATAGATGTATCATTTATATCATTAACAAATGTAATAAATAAAGCATACGAAATACTAAAAGAAAATGGCGAAATAGTAGCATTAATAAAGCCACAATTTGAAGCTGGAAAAGAATTTTTAAATAAAAATGGAGTAGTAAAAGATAAAAAAGTACATATAAAAGTTATAGAAAAAATAATACAATATTCTAGTAATATGGGATTAAATATATATAATTTGGATTATTCACCAATAAAAGGCCCAGCAGGTAATATAGAATATCTTATATATATGCAAAAACGAAATGAAAATAATATAGTAGATATACATTATATGAAACAAAAAATAAGCAAAGTAGTAGAAGAAGCACATAAAAAATTATAAAAACTAGGGGGCAAAAAATGATTTCAAACTTGCACATAAAAAATATAGGGATTATAGACGATATAAGTATTGATTTCAATACTGGATTTAATGTATTAACAGGAGAAACTGGAGCTGGTAAAACATTAATAATAGACTCTTTATCTATTATAGCTGGAGGAAGATTTTCAAAAGAAATGATAAGAAAAGGTCAAGACCATTCCTTTGTAGAAATGTGTTTGTATTTACCTCAAAATGAAAACCAAATAGATGGAAATATTATAGTATCAAGAGAAATATATACAAATGGTAGAAACTTATGCAAAATAAACGGACGTTTAGTTACAGTTAGTGAATTAAAAGAATTTATGAAGGATATAATAGATATTCATCGGTCAATTAGATAATCAAACTATATTAGATTCAAATTCACATATAGAATATTTAGATAATTTTTCACAAGAAGAAATAAAAGATATAAAAGAACAATACAAAGTAGAATATGAAAAATACAATAAAATAAATAATGAACTAAAAAATAACTATGGAGATGATAAAGAAAAACAACGTAAACTAGACCTTTTAAGATATCAATTAGATGAAATAGAAGATGCAAGTTTAAAAGAAGGAGAAGATGAAACTTTAGAAGAAAGAAGAACTAAAATATTAAACGCAGAAAAAATAGCACAGAATTTAAAAGAAATAGATATACAAATAGGAGATAATGCAATAGAAGCAATATCAAAAGCAGTAAAAGCTTTAGAAAAAATAGAAGGATTAGATACAAATTACCAAGAAAAATCAAATACTTTAAAAGGTATTTATTATGATTTACAAGAATTATCTAGAGATATAGATTCTTTTAAAGATGATATGGAATTTAATGAACAAGAAAGACAAGAACTAGAAAAGCGATTAGATTTAATATTTTTATTAAAAAGAAAATATGGAAATACAATAGAAGAAATATTAGAATATAAGGAAGATGTAAAACAACAAATAGAAAAGATAGAGAACTTAGAGCAATACATACAAAGCTTAAAAAAGGATAAAGAAGAAGTAGAAGAAATAATGATAAAACTATGTTTAAAAATGAATAACATTAGAAACAAAAATGCAAAAATATTATCTAATAAGATAAACCTTGAATTACAGGACTTAGAAATGAAAAATGCAAAATTCGAAATTATGATAAATCAAAACAAGGATAAAAACTTTAACGAAAATGGATTAGATAAAGTTGAATTTTATGTAACAACCAATATAGGAGAAGAAGCAAAGCCACTAATAAAAATAGCATCAGGAGGAGAAATGTCTAGAATGATGCTTGCAATAAAAAATGTATTAGCAGATGTAGACCAAGTACCAGTTCTAGTATTTGATGAAATTGATACAGGAATAAGTGGTTTAGCAGCAAATAGTGTAGCAGAAAAAATGCACCAAATTTCACGTAATCATCAAGTATTATGTGTAACACATTTAGCACCAATTGCGGCAAAAGGAGATTATAATTATTTTATAACAAAAGAGAGTATTAGAAATGAAACAAAAACAAAAATTAAGAAGTTAAATGAAGAAGAAACAATAGAGGAAATAGCTAGAATATCAAGTGGTAATGTAACGAAATTAGCATTACAACACGCACAAGAACTTAGAAAACAAAAAACTAAATGAATAGTTGACCAGAGGGATTAATTATGATATAATTCCTACTGATTTACTATGAAAACAAAGAGGAGTATATTAATGAATAAATTATTAGAAATAAAAGATTTATATGTATCTGCAGAGGATAAAGAAATATTAAAAGGATTAAACTTATGTGTAAAAAAAGGAGAAGTTCATATAATAATGGGGCCAAATGGAGCAGGTAAATCTACGCTTGCAAACGTTATTTTGAATAATCCAGCATACAAGAAAACAAAAGGAGAAATTGTATTTGAAGGAGAAAATATAAATAATTTAACAACAGATAAAATTGCTAAAAAAGGAATATTTATGTCATTCCAATCTCCAGAAGAAATACCGGGAATATCAGGAATTAATTTTTTGAAATATGCAAAAAACAAAACTACAAATAAACCTGTAAAAATATTTGAATTTAAAAAAGAAATACAAAGTTATATGGAAGAACTAAGTATGAATCCAAAACTAATTGAAAGGAATTTAAATGTAGGATTTTCAGGAGGAGAAAAAAAGAAAAATGAAATACTACAAATGCTTGCATTAAAACCAAAATTAGCTATATTAGATGAAACAGATTCAGGATTAGATGTAGATGCAATTAGAACTGTATCAAAAGGAATTGATATGTACAAGAATAACGAAAATGCAGTAATTATTATAACACATAATACACGTATTTTAGAAAGCTTAAAAGTAGACTATGTTCATATATTAGTAAATGGAAAAATAGTAAAAACAGCAACCTACGAATTAGCAAAAGAAATTGAAAAAGACGGATATGCACAGTATAAATAACTATGAAAGGAAAAGCAATGAGTAAAACAAATATTGATGAAGTAAATAGAAATATTTACGATATTAAAAATAAAGATGATTATGCCTTTAAAATGCAAAAAGGTTTAAATAAAAATATTGTAGAAGAAATATCTTCTAAGAAAGAAGAACCAATTTGGATGAAAGAAATAAGGCTTAAAGCTTTAGAAACATATGAAAAACTAGAACTTCCAACTTGGGGGCCAGATTTATCTGAACTAAATATGGAAGAAATTGCAACATATGTAAAACCGAAATCTAAACTAAATAATAGTTGGGACGATGTTCCAGAAGACATAAAGAAAACATTTGATAATTTAGGAATTCCAGAAGCAGAAAAGAAATCCCTTGCAGGAGTTGGAGCACAATATGATTCTGAAGTAGTATATCATAGTATAAAAGAAGAACTAAAAAGGCAAGGAGTAATTTATACAGATATGGACACAGCAGTAAAAGAATATCCAGAAATTGTTAAAGAGCATTTTATGAAATGTGTGCCAATAAACGACCATAAATTTGTAGCACTGCACGCAGCAGTATGGTCTGGTGGCTCTTTTG
>CANRAM010000076.1 GCA_947628605.1 uncultured Clostridia bacterium
CTGTTGTTTCTGGTATTTTAACTGAAGTTTTACCTTATCTTGGAATTTCTCCAGATAAAATAGACGTTGGAACTTCTACTAGCAATGAAACTGTAACTGTTCCAAATGTAAAAAATAAAACCGTTGCAGAAGCCCAAAAGAAGCTTACTAATGCCGGATTTAGATGTGAATTTTCTTTAACAGGAAATAAAAATGAAGTGTTAGTAACAGACCAAGTTCCTGCATCTGGAACTGTTCTTCCTAGCAATTCACTTATTATGTTATACACTGCTGAAAATAATGTAAGAACTTCTACTAATGTTCCTAACTTAGAGAAAATGACTCCGGCACAAGCTGCTAATTCTTTAAAATCGAAAAATCTGAATATAACTGTTGAGGGTTCTAGTGGCACTGTTGTTTCACAAGACCCACCAAAAGATACTTCTGTTGAAGAAGGAACTGTTGTAAAAGTAACTATAAAAGAGGAAGATTAAAAATATCTTCCCCTATTTTTTTCTTTTTTGCATATGATAAGAAACTCTAGAAACTAACTTATCTGGTGAAATTTTTGCTAAAAATTTTGCTATTTTCATTTTTACTCCTGGTATTATAACTAGTTTATTTTGAAACATTTTTTCTACCGCATAATTTGCTACATATTCACTGCTTAAAGCTTTTAAACTAAATTTTACCCCTGCTACATTATCAAAATTAGTTGCTACTGGACCCGGACACAGAACACTTATAGATACATTGCTTTTTTTCTTTTTTAGTTCCGTATATATGCTTTGAGTTAACCTAAGTATATACGATTTCGTTCCGATAATATGTTGCCATTAAAGGACCTGGCATAAATCCCGCAATTGATGCAACATTTAAAATATATCCTTTATCTTTTTTTACCATATCTTGCAAAAATAGTTTTGTTAAAATGTGCATTGCTACTATATTTGTGTTTATCATATTTAATTCTTTTTCTAAATCTGTTCCGTATAAATTCTCCACAATCTCCAAAACCTGCATTGTTAACTAATATATCTATATTTTTATTTTTTACGGTTTTATATAATAATTTACAAGCATCTACCTCTGATAAGTCTACAGCAATAACTTCTACTTTTGTTTCTAGTTCTTCTTTTAATTCATTTAGCTTATTGCCATCTCTTGCTACTGCAATTATGTCATATCCTTTTTTACTTAACTCTCTTGCAATATCTTTTCCAATTCCGGATGATGCACCTGTTACTAATGCCTTCATTGTTACCTCCTTATTTTTTTTGTTTTAAATATTCTATATAAATTTTAGCACAACACTCACAGTCAAATTCTGCCCTGTGAAATCCATCTTCTGTTATTCCTATATGCTTTGCTATTGTTCCTAATTTATGATTTAATAAATTTGGATAAAGCTTTCTTCCTATTACAACAGTATCTATTACTTTATTTTTAGAAAACTGGTTTCCCGAATAATTTTGTATAAAGTTATAGTCAAAATTTGCATTATGTGCTACTATTGGTAGTTTTCCTATAAATTCTACTAATTTTGGCATTACTTCTTCTATATATGGTGATTCTTCTACCATTTCATTTGTTATTCCTGTTATGTTTGTAATATTATATGGTATACGTGTTTTTGGTTTTACAAGAGTTGAAAAAGTTCCTATTTTTATATTATTATCATATTTAATAGCACTTATTTCTATTAATTCATTTTTTATTGGAGATAATCCAGTTGTTTCTACGTCTATTGCTACAAAAATATTATCATTTTTTACTTCATTTTTTATTCTTAAATTTTGCATATTCACTCCTATATTAATTCTAAAATTTAATTTATATTTATATAATATATCATATTTTTTTGTTATTGTAAATTTTATTTTTCCTATTTTTTTAAAATTATAGACATTATTTTGTTCTTATAGTAAAATAGTTTATATTATTTGCTAGGAGGATTTATATGTTTGAAAATATTATTTTTAAGTATCTTGCAACTTTTATAATTAGTATGACACCAATTATTGAACTAAGAGGTGCTATTCCTATTGCAGTTATGGGATTTCATCTTAGTTATATAGAAGCTTTTGTAATTAGTTTTATTGGAAATATTATTCCTATATATTTTATTGTAAAATATATTAGACCTTTATTTGATTTTTTTGGAAGGTTTAAAATTTTTAAGGTAATTATAGATTGGGCTTCCGAAAAAGCTACAAAGAAAATTGCTGAAAGTGAAAGATTGCAGAATTTTACAGCTTTAGGATTGTTTTTATTTGTTGCAATTCCTATACCAGGAACAGGGGCTTGGGTTGGTTCTCTTATTGCAAACTTTTTAGACCTACCTTTAAAAAAGGCTTTTTGGCCTCTTGCACTTGGAGTTTTAGCTGCTGGAATTATTATGCTTACTGGTACTGCTATTGCAAATGGTGGCATACAAATTTTATTACAACACGCAGGTTAATGTTTAATACTCTTTATGAAATAAATTTAGGGCGATTATATTCGCCCTTTTAGTTATTCTTCTTTTTCGTGTTTAAATTCTAACACCACTTTAAATAAATCTCCGTCTAAGTATATTTCAAATTTTCCCTTTTGTAGTTCTGTTAATGATTTAGCTATTGAAATTCCTAAGCCTGAACCTTCTGTTGTTCTTTCTTTATCTCCTCTTACAAATCTCCTCATTAATTCTTCTGCTGTAATATTTAATTTATCTTTAGAAATATTTTTAAATTCTATTTTTATGTTATCTTTTTCTTTTTTTACATCTATATATACTCTTGAATTTTCTAGTGCATATTTATAAATATTTGTATATATATTTTCCATAACTCTAAACATATATCTACTATCTGCTTTTATAAATATATTTTCGTCTGGTACGTTTTCAATTACTGATAAATTTTTCTTTTTTAATTTTTCTTCAAATTCTCCTTGCATTTGCTTTATTAGTTCTTTTACATTTAACTTTTCTATTGTTAATTGTATATTTCCAGATGATGCTTTTGATGCTTCAATTAAGTCTTCTGTTAATTTTTTTAATCTTTGTGCTTTGTTATCTAACACCATTAAATATTCATTAACTTTTTCATTTTCTATTTTTTCTTGTTTCATTAAATCTACATAGTTTATTATAGATGTTAGTGGTGTTTTTATATCGTGTGAAACATTTGTTATTAATTCTGTTTTTAGTCTTTCACTTTTCATTGCTTCTTCTATTGCATTTGATAATCCGCCCAGATATATCGTTTAATTCAACTGCTATTTGCTTAAATTCGTTAGTTAATCCTTCTTCATCTAATTTTTTATCTACTTCTCCATTGTACATTTGATTTATTTTATTTCTTATTTTTCCAAATTCATTGTTTTTTTGTAATATTTCCCTTAGTATATAATACCACCATAAAATTAGTAATATAAAGAAGAAAAATTGCTTAATGTAGCTCATAATTAGTAATATCATTTGTATTACAATAAATCCTATATATTTTATTGTTAATTTTACATTGCTATTTATATCCATAGTCCACATATCTATTGTATTTGTTTTTATATATTTTGTTATTTTATATATAAGTGTATTTTTTAAAAATACTTTTGCTTTCCATCTTCTAATTATTGTAACTCCTAATATAGCTAAAGTGGTATATATTATAACACCTACAAAAAAATCGTACATAATAATTGAATCTACTACTTCTTTTGTAGATTGAATGTTTATCCATTTAAGTAGATATATTCCTATCGTACTTTCTATTAATAATAGTATGGAAAAAACTATTATTATAATTTCTAATGATATTTTATCTATTTTATTGGTATATATACCTTCATAACCGTTTTTATGCCCTATTGATAAAATTATATATACTATGCAAGCAATAAATAATAATGTACTAATTATAACATTAAAAGGTGCAAACTGTACTTTATTTCCTATTGTTTTATACATTAAGTTATATATATACATTTCACCTGTATTTAGGTCTTTAACACTAGTATATACTTTCACATCTTGATTTTGTATATATTCAAATTTAGATTCATAGGCTATTTCCTCGTATTCTAATTTTGGTATATTTGTTAGTATTTCATTGTTTTCGTAAATCCATATATAATTTTTTACGTTTGGTCTATTTCTTATGTATTGTTCTAATTCTTCTAGCGAATCTGTTTTTGTAGTTTTTTCAATGTTTGTATATGCTTTTCCATCTTTATCTATAATTAAAATGTAAATTTGCGAATTTTTTAAATTATTATAATTAATTTCATTTGTTTCGTTATTATTCGTGTTTGATACTCTATTTACTGCACTAAAAATTGCAGTTAAATAATTTTCTTTAAATTCATTTGTTTTTACATATTCAGTTATTCCTGGCGTTTCATCTTCGTTATCGGCATAGTATAATATAGCAAATGTATTAATAAAAATATTTATAACTATAAATGGAATTATTGCATATACTATCATTTTAGCGATTTTTGATTTCAATATTTTTTCCATTCTTATCACCTCCTATATTTTCTATCTTGTACCCTATTCCCCAAATTACTTTCAAATATTTAGGTTCTTTTGGATTTATTTCTATTTTTTCTCTTATATGTCTTATATGCACTGCTATAATGTTTTCAGTTCCATATGCCTCGTCTTCCCATACATTTTCGTATATTTCACAAGTAGAATATACTCTTCCTTTATTTTTGGTTAAGAACTTTAAAATGTTATATTCTGTAGGCGTTAACTTTATGCTTTTCGAATCTACTGTTACTTCTTTTGTGTTATCATTTATTTCTAATTCTCCTGTTTTATAAATATTAGCTTCATCTTTTTTTATTGAGCCTAAACTTGTGTATCTTCTAATTTGAGAATTTACTCTTGCTATTAATTCTAATGGATTAAATGGTTTTGTTACATAATCATCTGCTCCTGTATTTAATCCATTTATTTTATCGTAGTCTTCAGATTTTGCTGAAAGCATTATTATTGGAATTATGCTTTCTTTTCTTATTTGTTTTGCAACTTCTATTCCATTTATTTTTGGCATCATAATATCTAATATTACTAAGTGAATGTCGTTATTTTTTATTACATCTAGTGCTTCTTGCCCATTATATGCTGTAAATATATTATAATTTTCTTTTGTTAAATATATTTTTATTGCTTCTACAATTTCTTTATCATCATCACAAACTAATATATTGTACATTTTCATCGTCGAGTAGACAAGCTCGACTTTCCTCCTCTCGTCTATATATTTCTATATAAGTTAGTGAAAGGCTTAGCCTTAT
>CANRAM010000077.1 GCA_947628605.1 uncultured Clostridia bacterium
ATAATCTCTATCAATATTTTGTTCTAATCCATTTGTTTGTTCTGTATCATTAACATTGTTTATTATATTATTAGCATGTATTATAAATTTTTTGTGTTTTTTATTAGCTTTTAATACTTTTATTTCCTTCATCCTTTTTTACCTCTTTCTTTATATCATATTTAATAATAGCTGTAATAGTCGATGAGATTACAAACAAATCAAAATGCTTATTTCCAATAGTTCTTTTTGTAAATTAAATCTAGTTATTTATGTTTTTAATTCATACCTCTGGTATCATTACATCTGATGGAGTATCAATTATAAATTGTATTAATCTTACAACCTCTTTTGTATCAATTCCATTAGCCATATTTTTTTGTATGTTCATTTTATTAAACATATCCGTTTTCATCATACCTGGCATTAATATTGTAATTTATCTTTCTTCTTCGTCCTCTTTATTAGGTAGTCTTTTAATTTCTTCTTCATTCTGTGTAGATACTATATTCTTTTCTAATGAAAAGGATTTATGTACATTTTCTTTATCATAATTATATGTTTCTGGATTCATTATATCAATACCTTGGTATATTTTCATATTTCTTAAATTTCTCATAAAATCATTCATAACTTCTTCTGCTTTTTTCATTAGATAAATCCCCTTTCTAAATTACTAATTGTTGTTAAGATTATATAATAAACGGCTGATAATTTCAACTAATTATCAGCCATATCAAAAATGAAATTTAATTTTATTGCAATATCTTCTCTTTTTATCAATATATATGTTTTAAATTTCCTTTTCACTTTTCTAAAATAGTATTTCTATAAATATATACATAATCATCAATAATTACTAAAAATATTGTTTCGTTATTGTTAGTTTTTTTATAGTATAGTATATTTTTTTGATTTTGTTCTGCTATATCTATTAAATCTTCTAAAATAGATATATTTATTATTTTGAGATTTTCTAAATTAGGCTCGCTGTTTATTTGTACTATAATATCTTTATAATATTTTAATATGCACTTTTGTTTCCAATTATTTGCTTGTTTTTGAATTGCTACTTTTTTTATAATATTTAGTGCTATAACTAGTGTTGATACCATAAAAATTATTCCATTAATACTATAAATTATAATTCTTTCTAACTGCTTATTTTCTTGGCTTATAACTTTTTGGTTCGTAACTTTTTCATAATTTTCTTTTACTTCACTTATTGTATCTGTTATTGGTATTTCTAGCTCTATAAAATCTTCTGCTTTGTTACTATTATCATTTAAAATAATATTATAAGTAATATTAAGTTTTATTTTTAAAATACTATCTATACTAATTCCATATTGCTTTTCATATGAACGTGCTAAATCGTTATAATATTTGTAATTAATATTTATTTGCTCATTAATGGGTACATTGGTTATATTATCCTCTTTTTTATGAATGTTATCTTTAAGAATAAATTTTCTGTTCCATACTTCTTTATCTTCATTATTATCATTTACTGTTCCAATTAGATTAGCAGTAATGTTGTAATCATATTCCATACTAACTTTTTTATCTACAGATACATCGGCTTTTAAATTTATAATATAGCTGTCAATTGCATTTGATACATAATATTTTCCGGCTTGTAGTGTTTCTGTTTCATAAAAATTATTTGGTATTAATAAAACTTCATAATCATCATTTTTTCGTATAGTGTAATTATATATAGATTCTACATTTTTTTGAAGATATATATTATAAATTATAATTGTTGTACTTATTAAACACATACATATAGCTATTATCAAACTTTTATTATTTTTCATAACTCCTCCTTATTTTCTTTATTAAAATATTCATATAGCCATATTGATGGAAATCCTATATATTTTATATGAAAAACGTATTTTCCTTTTATTTGATTTGTTTGTACTAATTTTATGTCTGCAATATTATTACTGTCTCCTTTTGTTTTATATAGTACATTATCATTTTTTTGTGTTTTATCTACTATACGGTGTACAATGTTTTTACCTTCTGTATTGTAAACTATTATAGTATTTTTCTGCATTTTCGCTAGTTCACTATCTTTTACTTTTTTAAAAATTACAATATCTCCTCTGTTAAAATATGGTGACATGCTATTTGAAAGGATTGTTATTGGTTCGTATTTGAATATTCCTAGCATAAAGCATATTAAGGTGAATAATAAAATGAATATGGTTATATAATCTACTTTTTCTAATTTTTTTTTCTTATAGCTTTTTTCTTTAAAAATTTTATATTTAAAAATGAAATATATTACTGCTGATGATAGTGTACCTAATGTTCCTGCTATGAACCAGTCTGCATTTGGTAAAATAGGTAATATAAAAATTATTAATTCTTTGATTAGCTTGTTAGTTACTGCTACTAAATAAGATGTTTTTATTGTTAGATATGTGTATAGAATGTTTGATGCTAATAATGGTATTAGATTTCCACAAATAGTTTTAAATAGTAATTCTTTATTTGAAAATGTATTTATTAATGAATTGAAGTTTATTTGTGCTATTGTAAGTAGTATTGTTATTAATATAATCATTTTTTTGTTATTTTTATTTTTTAATACTAGTATTTGTCTTGTTATTTCAATACCAAATGTATTAATTATTTTGGGTGTTATGTTGGTTAATAATTTTAATATTTGATGACTATACGGACTATTAGAAAATCCTATTAAGAATCCCATAAAAATATATATAATTATATATACAAATGATATTATAAGCATTATAACTATATTATCTATGTTGTTTTTTAACTTTATATATGATTCTTTTATATATATCTTTAAGGTTATGAACATTATTAGCCAATATAATGAGTTTAATATGGTATATAGTAAAGGATTTTTTATATTTAATACAATTGCTATAATTAAATAAAAAATTAGTATTATTAATATAGCTTTGTGTTTCATTATTTTCACACTCCTCGTACAAAAAATAATAGGAAAGTTTCCTTTCCCATTATTTTTGTACATATTCTAAAATTCCTGTAAGTGTTTTTGTTTTTACTGTTGAAATTTCTGCATTTTTTGGCTTATATTCTACTTTTATATTTAATGTAGTTTGAGTTCCTGCTTCTAAAAAATGGTCAAGTTCTGATGTTGTAAAATTAATGTCTTCTGAGCCGTCTTTTTGTTCCATAAAGATTATATTATCTAAGTTTGCATTAATAGTTCCAGCATTTTCAATTGTTACTAAATACGTTATTGAATCTCCTGGTTTTAGTAACTTAGCATCAAATGTTACATTTGTATTTGTATATTGTGGCTCTCCTGCATTACAACCTTCTGAAACGCTTTCAACTTCTACGTTTGCAATTCTTACATTCCACTCGCCTATAATTTCAGCGGTTCCATCAACTTTTAGTTGTGTTGCAAATGCTGAATATCCTACTGTCATTGTTAATATTACTATCAATAATGCTGTTATTGTAAGGTTTCTTTTTGTTTTCATGTTATTACCTCCCTTCTATGTAATAACATAATACCTTACATTTTTATTATATGTTTCTACTGCTTTTTTGCTACTTTTGATTTTGTTTTTTTGTTCGTCCTCAATTGGCTTGTCTTCACTTTCTTCAAGCAATATATCCATATAAGCAATTTCTAGTTCAATGAAAAAACTTACGAAACCTTTTTTAGTTCGTAAGTTGTTTGCAAAAATTTATTTTTTCTTTAATCATATTTTTTATGTAATATGTTAAATAATTTTTTCCATTCTTCTGGATGATTAACAATATTTTTATCTTTATTTTTTACCATTTCTTCTAAATCTTTGTAAAATATATATTGTACCTGACTTACTTCTTCTTCTTGTAATTTTAAATCGTCTAAATTTATATCTTTTTCTAATAAATATACATCGTAATACATATTGTCTAAAAATTTTCCATTATTTTCAACTACTTCTTGTGAAAATGTAAATAAATATTCTAATTCGTTTTTATTTAACTTTAAGCCAATTTCTTCTAAAAATTCTCTTTCTATACCGTCCATTTCATCTTCTCCACTTATAGGATGTCCTGCAACTGATACATATAATTTGTTTGGATAAACATCTTTATTGGCACTTCTTCTTTGTAATAATATTTCACCTTTTGAATTAACTATCCATATATGAAAGCCTCTATGCCAATATCCATTTGCATGAACTTCTTTTCTTTCTCTTGATTCACCTGTGGTATTTCCATTTTTATCAAGTATATCTAAATATTCCATAATAACTTATACTTCTCCTTTCTTATTTTTGATTGCATATAGTTTTTCTTTTAATTCTATCCAATTATTAACTCTTGGTAATTTCACATTAGCTAATTTATTTACTTCAGAAGTAAATAATATTGCTTCCATATTTTGTTCTTTTATTTCACTGCAATATTTTGCTGAATCGTCTATCATTACATCTATATTGTTATCTTTACATATTTTTGATTTTTCGAATGAGTTAAATAATATTTTAGTATAATTAATTTTGTTTAATTTAAAGTATTCTAAAGTGAGCTGTTCAGAACCTTTAAATTTTATTTCTCCTCTTGATGTTATAATAAAAATTTCATTTCCATTATCTAACAATTCTTGCATTACTTCGCTAGCATTTATTTTTACTTTAGCATTTTTAAAAATGTTGATACTGTTTTCTTTAAAAAACTCTTTAATTTCTTCAGTAGGCATTTCACCTCTCATAACTTCTTCTATATAATTATGGATATCACTATTATCATCATATTTATCTATATATTTTTTCATAGACAATGATGTATCTGTAATAACATCATCTATATCTATCCCTATCCTCATTATTCATTCTCCTTGTATTATTTATGTATTTATAGCTTTTAACTTTTAGTATTCTACCATAATTTATATCCTTTATCAATAGTTCGAATAAATTTAAGTTTCGGTATTTTTTGAAGATATAAAAAAATTTAATAAAAAATAAGGAAAAAACCTCATTTTTTTGATA
>CANRAM010000078.1 GCA_947628605.1 uncultured Clostridia bacterium
AATTCCAGAAACAGAAGTAAAAGATATAGTGCCAGAAGAAAATATAGTTGCACATTCAATTACTTTAGTTGATACAAAAAATAATACTAATAAAAAAGTATCAGCAAGTGAAATTGGAGAATATAACCCAGGAAACTTTGTTGATACTGAAAAGAATATTACATACAGACTATTAGGATGGGCAAAAAATGCTAATGCAACAGAAAAAGATGTAATTGATTTAACAACAGAAGATTTAAGCAAAATAGATAATTTATATAGTGTATGGACACCTCTAGCAAATGCTACTGTAAATATACATTTAGAAGGTGTTAAAGATGAAAGCGAAGAAACAGGTGATGAAACAAAATGGAAAGTAGTTCCACTATCTGGTTTAGCTGGAGAAACAATTGATTTAAGTAATGTAGAAGAGCCTACTTACGACTCTGAAAGTAGTGGTGCAAAATTTACATTTATGGGATGGCAAGTAAGAAATACTGCTAGTGAAACAATAATAAAAGATAGTTATAAAATTCCAGTTGCAAATGACAACACTGCAATAGTTATAGATTTATATCCAGCCTGGGAGATAACGGCTAAAACAATTGGAGATATGACTGATACAGAAATAAATAAAGTTATTACTGAATTAAAAACACTTCAAAATGATGACAATGGAAATTGTGGAACACTAACAATAGATACAGACGTAGCAATTTCTAGCGAAGTAGAAATTCCTGAAGGTGTTACAGTTAAATTTAATGATGATGTTACTGTTGAAGATGAAGGTTCTATAACAGGTGACGGAAAAGTAGAAAAAGGTGTAAATGCATCAATTACTAAGAAAGTATCAACAGAATCAAAATTAGGTGATTCTTTAAATAATTCTAATTATGACGTTGTAAAATTAGATGATGCAGTAACTGTAAGTACTGCTGATGTAACAATAGCAAAAGGAAAGAAAGCTTTACTAGACTTGAATGATAAAACTTTAAATATGGGAGAAAAAACACTTGCAATTGAAGGAAAAGATGATGTAAATAAAATAGATGCCGGTAGCTTAAAAATTATAAATAGTGGTGAAGCCGAACAAACAATAACAGTTAAAAAAGCAATTGAAAACAGTGGAAATCTAACTATTGGCGAGATTGTAACTGGAACAAGAAGTGAAGAAACAGTTACAAATAAAATAAAAATTACAACTGATACTTCTTCAACTGAATCAGCATTAGTAAATAAAGAAGGAGCAACATTAACAATTAATTCTGGTGAGATAATTGGAGCTAATAATGGTGTTATGAATGGAAAAGAAAAAGGTGTAGTAACAAATGCTGGAACATTAGTAGTAGAAGGTGGAAAAATCGAAGCAAATAACCAAACTTGTAGAATACCAGCATTATTGAATGAAGGTACTGCAACAATAAAAGACGGAAATTTCGTTAGAAGTAAAAATGGAACGACAGCTGGTACTGGATTCTATGTTGTTGTTAACCAAGGTGGAACTTTGAATATAGAAGGTGGAACTTTCACAGAAGCAAGTGATATTACTGAGGATTCAACTACATTATCTGCAACATCAGCCTTAATTGAAAATGGATATAGTACAGATGCACTAGCTTTAAATGCTGAAGGTAAAGTTAATACTTCTGTTTTAAATATAAAAGGAGGAACGTTTGAAGGTGGACGTTATGTAGTTGCTAGTGATTATGCCGGTAAGACAACAGTAACTGGTGGATTCTTTACAGCAAATCCAGCAACAAGTGAGAATGAAGTGGATAAAACAAGAAGTATCTTCAAAGTAGTTGGAGAATTAGAACTTGATTTCACAGGAAAAACAGTTGACGATGCTAAAATATATTTAGGTGCTGATAGCAGTTCAAAAACAGAACTTGTTTTGGTAGGAGACCAATACTTAACTCCTCAACAAAGTGCGCTAAGTAGTGTATACAAAGGTTCTTTAACAGTAAAAGAATTAAGTAATAAACTAATTTATCAAGGTGAAGAAACAATTTCTGAAGAAACAATGGATGCAAAAATAAAAGCTGAAAAGAGTACAAATGCTCAACACAACACTGAATTAGTAAAATCTGAAATAATAATATATGTTGAGGATACGAATGCAAAAAAAGCAGGAGACCAACTTATAAGATTAATGAAAGATTTTGTTGCAAAAACAATGACAGAAGCAAGCAAAGCTAATAATACAGTAAGAATAATACTAGGGTCAAATGTTGAAATAAAATCTCAAGATACAGAACCAGGATATGAGTTATCAGAAGAGAATTCAATTTTAGACTTAAATGGTAAAGAATTAAAAATAAATTCTTTATATAACTTTAAAAAGAATATAACAGTAGAAGATAATTCAGGAACACAATCAGGAAAGATTGTATTAAATAGTGTAAAAACAGGAAATGTTGAAAAAACTATATATGAAAAAGGAAGTTTCACATTAAGTGATGAAGACTTAGCAAAAATAGCAGATGAAGAAGTTGGCGCTGAATAATATTGAAATAGTATAACATAATTGGAGCAAGGAAATTCACAAATTTCCTTGCTCCAAAATTTTTGATATTATATAAATTAATTTTATACATAAGAAAATGTATATTTTAGTCTTAAAATAGCTTTTATGATAAAAAAGCTTAATTTAATAGCCAATCTATAACATTAATTCTTTTTATGCCATTATATGAAGCCGTAGGCAAATTATCTAAAGTAAGAATATATTTTGGATAATGGTCTGTAATTTTATCTAGCGGTCTAAGTTCTCGCTTTAAAGTTTCCTCATCTAATACAGAGGCACATACTTGATAATAAATAACATCATCCATATTAGTAGCAATAAAATCAATTTCCTCATTTCCAATTTTTCCTATATTAATACGATAGCCTCTACGTAATAATTCGATATATACTATATTCTCTAGTAAATGTCCTATGTTTGTTTCTTTACTATTCAATAAAATATTTCTTAAACCAATATCAACAACATAATACTTTTCAAGGCTTTTTAAATATTCTTTTCCTTTTATATCATATCTATTAGCTTCATATATGAAAAAGCTATTTTTTAAGGCTGAAATATATTCTTCAACAGTGTGAATGGAGGAAGTATTTTTGCCGTTTGAATTCAATGTATTACATATTTTATTAGTTGATGTAATATTTCCAATGTTATCCATAATAAATCTAATTACCATTTCTAAAGTAGCTATATTTTGTATACCTTTCCTTGAAGCAATATCTTTTAATAAAACTGTAGAATATATTCCTTCTAAATAATCTTTTATTGCTATACCATTTTTATTTAATTCATTTATAAATGGAAATGAGCCAAACTCTAAATATTCTTTAAAGGCATCAGATTTATTAGTAGAATTAGATATTTCCATATATTCTTTGAAAGATAATGGCAACATTTCTATTTTTACATATCTTCCAGAAAGTAAAGTAGCAAGTTCTCCTGATAATAAATATGCATTTGAGCCAGTTATATATATATCTACATTTTCTTTAATAAATAAGCTATCTACTGCTTTTTCAAAATTTTTTACATTTTGTATTTCATCTAAAAAAATATAGTTCATTTTATTATTAGATAAGCAATTCTCAATATATTCATATAAATTTTTGTAATCGTTTAATTGTTCATTTTTTAGTTCTTCAAAATTTATTGATATAATTTGATTATTAGAAATTCCAGTAGAAAGTAGGTATTCTTTAAATAATTCTAGCAAAGTAGATTTACCGCATCTTCTTATACCAGTTATAACTTTTATGATTTTTTTGTCTTTAAAAGATTTTAATTTTTCCATATATTCTTTTCGTTGTATCACAATTATCGCCTCCTAATGTTATTATAATATTTTGTAACGAAAAAATCAACAGTTTTTGCAGTTTATTGCAAAAACTGTTGATTTGTGATATGTTTTTAATGTTTAATATAATTTGCAAGATAATAAAAAGACCAAACTATTTAATATAGTTTAGCCTTTTTATCTGCGATATTATTCTTCTGTCCATTTTTCTTCGTCATCAGCAATTTTTGCTAGTTCATCATCAGTTAATGTATATTTTCCACCACTATAGATTTCTTTGTCAACTCCTGCCTTTGTGCTTGTTAATAATATTTTTCCTGTTTTTTCGTTTGAACTATCTTGTACGTCTACAGTTTTATTATATTTATATAAACAATTTATTTTTAATGTATGACCATTTAAATCTAAAACTGTATTCTCACTAGTTTTATAAGTTGGAGTTGCATCTTCTGCTATCATTTCTACATCTGAACCTAAAACTATCTTTACTGTATTAGTATTTACGTCTAATTTTAAATCACTAGCTTCCACCTTATTTGCTACAGCCTCATCTAATAATTTCAAAAGTTGTTCTCCTGCTTTTTTGGCATCTGTATTTTCAACATAAACTACTATTTCAGATTTTACTGCTTTCTTAGAGTCAGATTTTGATTCTTCAGGAAGAATTGCATCCTTCAAATCCTTATCTTCCACTTTTTTCTCGCCCTTATAAACAATGTCTTTAGTCAATCCTTTTATCGTTAGGTTTGCTTCGTGAAATTTATTCCTAATACTTTCTTGTTGAGTTAAATATTGGTCTCCGACTAAAGCAACTTTTGTTAAACTTTTTTCTGAACCTAATATAATTTTCGCATCAGTACTTTCTGTAAAATCAATTTCTAGTTTTCCAACTGCTTTAAATATGCTTCTTGTTTTATCAGTGTCAGTTTCCGCAACAGTTTTCTCGTTAGCTTCGAACGTTCCACCTACTACTTTTGTATCACCAGCATAATCACTTGCTACTACATAACGTCCACCTCTAAAAGTACCACCTTCAATTGTTAG
>CANRAM010000079.1 GCA_947628605.1 uncultured Clostridia bacterium
TATATCAAAAAAATGAGGTTTTTTCCTTATTTTTTATTAAATTTTTTTATATCTTCAAAAAATACCGAAACTTAAATAATTTCAAATTCTTGTCTAGCATTTCTTGCATTTTACATTTATTTTTCATATTTAATCTCTATAGCCTTTCCTAAATATACAGAATAAATATACACTTTATCCACAATTTTATTTAAAGACTTTTCTAATGCTCTTTTGTATATTAATAACTGTGTTTCATATTTACTAACAAGTTCTTCAATATTTTTGTGTACTAAATCCGTTTTATAATCTACTAGAATAACATTATCATTTTCATCTATATAATATAAATCTATAACCCCTTGCACCAGTATTTTTTCGTTAACATCTTTTTTATATACTTCACTAGCTTCCATATTTATATAAAATGGTTGCTCTTTATGTATTTCTTTTGCTTTCTTTAAACTAGCATATATATCCGACTTTGTATACTCTAATAACTTTTTCTTATCTATATATTCTGTCTCTTTTGCAGTTATAACTTCATTACTTACCATACTGTCTATCATATTTTGTATTTTCTCATCATCATATTCAAGCTTTTCATCTAATTTTTGAATACACAAGTGCATTAATGTTCCAACTTGAGCTTTCGTTATATCTTGCTCTGTAAGAAACTTAGGTTTTTGTAAATTTTCTATTTTTTCTTTAGCTTTTTCATAAAAATCATTATCCATTTCTTTAATTTTTGTTACAGACGTTTTTGCTTGAATTGTAGATGCCTCTATATTTCCATATGTCCATTCTAATAAGCTTTTTAACTCTTCATTAATTTTTGCATTTTTTACTTCTTTAGCTATTTTTAATTTTGTATTTTCAGCCTCCTCTAGTCCGTTTTTTATTTCCTCTTTTGTATATATTGTTAAATTCATTTTGGTCTTAATGCTATCCTCATTTTTTAAATACACTAATTCCAACCAATCTAAATACGACTTATATTTCTTTATTATATTAGGTTGTATTTTTTCTTCGTTATACATATCTAATAATTTTTTCTTATCTTTTAAATCTTTTTCAATATCTTTAGATAATCCTGTTATAAATAGCTTTTCTTTTGCTCTTGTTAAAGCTACATATAAAATTCTCATTTCTTCAGATATTGTTTCTGTTTTCGTTTTATAAGCTATTGCTAATTTTGCTAAAGTATTATACTCAATTTTCCTTTCATAATCAATATATTTCG
The DNA here is from genome assembly GCA_947628605.1 of uncultured Clostridia bacterium. GTDB lineage: Bacteria > Bacillota > Clostridia > TANB77 > CAG-508 > RGIG8482. The sequence goes on from CANRAM010000079.1 coordinate 1,223, forward strand.
GTCCTATTCCAATATCTTGATGCAATAATATTGTTTCATTTATATCCTGAAAATTAAATCCTTTTGCAGTATTGCTTAAAAATACTATAGGAAATTCTAATCCTTTACTTTTGTGAATACTCATTATTCTAACTACATTCTCATTTTCTCCTATTAATTTAGCTGAATCCATATCTCCATTGTTATTTTTTAATCTATCTATGTAATTTATAAAATTAAATAATCCTTTAAAGCTAGCGTTTTCATACTCTTTCGCCGTTTCAAAAAGTATTTTTAAATTTTCTTGCATCATTTCTCCATTAGGCATAATGCTTACATAATTATAGTATCCTGTATCTAAATATATTTGCCATATTAATTCATCAAGTGATAAATATTCTTCTTGTATTCTCCATTTTTTTAATTGTTCAATAAATTGTTTAATTTTTTCATTTATTTTTAGTTTTTCATTTTTAGATGCTTTTTCTAAAATTTCATAAAAATATGTATACTTTGTATCTTTTGCCTGTAATTTTATTTCTATTAGGTCATCATCAGTAAAACCATAAATAGGTGAACGTAGAACACATACAAGAGGTATATCTTGTAATGGATTATCTATAATTTTTAGTATTGATAATATTGTTTGAATTTCTGTTGTTTCTAAATATTGCGAGTTTGTATCACTGAATACTGGTATATTTAAGTTATTAAGTTCTTTTTCATATATTGGTGCTAATTTTGATGTTGCTCTTAATAATATTACTATATCTTTATATGTAACATTCCTATATCCTGTATCTTTATCATATACTTGATATTCGTCTTTTATTAACTCTTTTATTTTATTTGCTACCATTTTAGCTTCTATAACAGAATTTTCTATATTTTCCTCTTCTTCTTGTTCTTTTTCTTCTTTCTCTTTTACGTCTACTATTAGAAGTTCTGTATTTTCCAAATGTTTTATTTCTTTTTCTTCTGTGTAATTTGCTCCTAAATTTAAGTATTCTTTTTCGTTATAGTTAATATCGCCTAGTTCTTTGCTCATTATATTTTCGAATACTAAATTTGTTATGTCTAAAATATTTTTTCTACTTCTAAAATTTTTATATAACTGTATTTTTAAATCTTCATTTGCTTTTTGACTTTCTTTTTCTTTATATGTTTCATATTTACTAATAAATAATTCTGGTCTTGCTTGCCTAAATTTATATATACTTTGCTTTACATCTCCAACCATAAATATATTGTTTCCTTTAGATACTGAAAGTAGTATATATTCTTGTACTAAATTGCTATCTTGATATTCGTCTATTGCTATTTCTTCAAATTTTTCCATATAGTGTTTCGCAATCTCGGTTGGCTTATATTGATTGTTTTCTTTTTTTACTAATATTTGTAATGCTAGATGCTCTATATCATTAAAGTCTATAATATTATTCTCTTTTTTGGCTTGTGTATATAATTTTGTAAATTCTATTATTATTTTCTGTAATGCTTTAAGTATTTCATACATCTCATAAATATCTTCATTTGCTTTTTTAGATGTTGATATTAAAATTTTGTTTTTTACTTTGTTGAATTTATCTTTTACATCATCTCGCTTTTTCTTTGCTATTTCTTTTTGCTCCAAAATTATTTTTGTATCTCGTGGCCACGTATTCCATTTTAATTCATTTGCTAGGTTATATGCCTTATCCCAAGTATCTAAATTTATTTTTAATTCTTCTAAATTTTGTATGTCTATTGATATTGTTTTTTCAAATTTTTCTAGTTCAGTATATTTTCTTAAGTCTTTTTGTATACTTTTTAGTTCTAAAATACAATTTTCTAATTCTTCTTTGTATTCTTTTATTAAAATTCTTCCCCATTCAGTAGTTGCAAAGTCTTTTTCTAAGCTATCTTTTAAATTAAATTTTTCTACAGATTCATTTAACCATTCTTCTGGAAATGGACTTGCTTGAATGTATTTATATATTTTTAATATTATTTCTTTTAGATGGTCATCTGATTTGTAACTTGTGTATGTATTAATTAATTTTAGAAATTCTGCATCTTTATCTAAATATTTTTGTTCAAATATTTCTTCAATAACTTCTTGTTTTAATAATTCTATTTCTGTTTGGTTACCTATTCTAAAATTTGGCGATACATCTATTTCAAAAAAATTATTTTTTATTACATCTAAACAAAATGAATGTATTGTACAAATATTAGATTTTCCAATTAACACTGTTTGCTTTTGCATATGCTCATCTTCTGGATGTTCATCTAGATATTTATATATTGCATCTAATATTCGTTGTCGCATTTCACTTGCAGCTGCATTTGTAAATGTTACTACTAATATCTTGTCTATATCCATTTTTTCATTTACTATTTTATTAATAATTCTTTCAACTAATACCGCTGTTTTTCCGCTTCCGTGCTGCAGCAACTACTAATATATTTTCGCCTTTCTCTAATATTGCCATTTTTTGTTCTTCTGTCCATTTTGGTTTATTCATTAAATTTATCACTCCTTGTTTTGTAAAAAGTATGGTTAAACAAACAAAAACACACATAAAATATATCATATTTATAATAAAAATTCTACACTTAAATAATAATTATTTATAATGAATATTTTATAATTACAAAAAGTAGATGTAAATTAAAAACTTACATCTACTTTATAATATATATAAATTTTTTATGTTAAACTTTAATTAGATACCCACCTTATTACTTTTATGTCTTTATATTTGTTTAATACTTCTCTATACTTCTGATATTCTTCATCCCATAACATACTTGGTACTTTTTCAAAAGCATTAAAAACTCTTTCAGCTTGCATTAGGAATATAACTTGTTCTTGAGGAGTTAGATAATCTTTTTTTTGGGTATAAACATACAATTCGTCTAACAATTCATTTGCTTTAATAAATGTCCAAAAATCTTTTACGTTCATCCCTGCCATTTTTATTTGCATAACTGAAAATGCTATTAATGAAAATATTATAAATATTAAAACATATATAACTGTTACAATTGCCATTCTAAACACCTTCTTTTGAATTTTTGATAGCTTTATCTTTCGCAACTACACTTATTATAGCACAAATTTACAAATTATGCAAATTCTACAATTTTTTAACAGGACTAAAGATTAAATTCGTATATTTTTTTCTAAAGGATTATTTATTTTTTTGTTTTTATTTTTATCTTAAAAAAAGCGCAAAAAGCACCTGTCTAATTATTTTTACGTTTTACTTTTCAATGTACTGTCTATCTTAACTCGTATTTTCGTTATAAAATCTTATTTGGCATTTTTTTGTTGCCTCTTTTATTTCTTCTTTTGTTCTAAATAATTCAAATAATTTGGCTGATATATCTTTTAATTTTTTTTTGTGCTTTTTATATATTTTTATTCCTCTTTCCATTAACTGCCTTATAATATGTGCTATTTGTGCTAGTAAATAGTGATTTTTCATCGCATTGTAATTCTCACTAAATACGTGCTGTATAAAGTATCCTTGATTTTTTGCTCATTAAATCCTTTATTTTCTATTTTCCATCTTTCTCTTCCTGTTTTTACTATTTCCTCTTGTATTTTT
>CANRAM010000080.1 GCA_947628605.1 uncultured Clostridia bacterium
ATGCCAGACGGAACACCGGTAGATATAGTACTTAATCCATTAGGTGTACCTTCTCGTATGAACCTAGGTCAAGTGCTAGAAGTACACTTAGGAGCAGCAGCAAGAGAATTAGGCTGGAAAGTAGCAACACCAGTATTCGACGGTGCAAAAGAAGATGAAATATCTGAATTATTAGAAAAAGCAGGAAGAACAACAGACGGAAAAACAACATTATATGACGGAAGAACAGGTGAAAAATTTGACCACCCAGTTACAGTTGGAGTTATGTATATGTTAAAACTTCACCATTTAGTTGATGATAAAATTCACGCACGTTCAACAGGACCATATTCATTAGTAACACAACAACCACTAGGAGGAAAAGCACAATTTGGTGGTCAACGTTTCGGAGAGATGGAAGTTTGGGCACTAGAGGCATATGGTGCAGCACATACACTACAAGAAATATTAACAGTAAAATCAGATGATGTAGTAGGAAGAGTAAAAACATATGAAGCAATTGTAAAAGGAGAAAATGTTCCTGAACCGGGAGTTCCAGAAAGCTTTAAAGTTTTAGTAAAAGAACTACAAAGTTTAGGTCTAGATGTAAGACTATATTCAAGTGATGATAAAGAGCTTGAATTAAAAGAAAACATCGATGAAGGAATAGAATATAATCCAGAAAAAGATAAAAAACACGATATGCTAGCAGAAGAAGTAGAAGAAAACTATATAGAAGATGATGATTATGAAGAATTACTTTTAGATAACGAAGATAGTGATGAATTATTTGAAAGTGTACTAGATGATGAAGATGAAATGATATTAGAAGATACAGACTTAGGTGAAGACAATTTAATGAATGATAACGACATTTTAGATGATGAATAAAAAAATATAAAAAAATAAAATTCCAATTTGGGAAAGGGGCCAAAAATGGACGAATTAGAAATATTTGATAAATTAAAAATTGGGATAGCATCCGATGAAAAAATAAGAGAATGGTCTAAAGGGGAAGTAAAAAAACCAGAAACCATTAATTATAGAACTCTAAAACCAGAAAAAGACGGTTTATTCTGTGAAAGAATATTTGGACCAACAAAAGACTGGGAATGTCATTGTGGTAAATATAAAAGAGTTCGTTATAAAGGTATTGTGTGCGATAGATGTGGAGTTGAAGTAACAAAAGCCAAAGTTAGAAGAGAAAGAATGGGTCACATAGAACTTGCAGCTCCAGTTGCACATATTTGGTACTTTAAAGGTATTCCAAGTAGAATAGGGCTATTATTAGACATTTCACCAAGAAGCCTTGAAAAAGTAATATACTTCGCATCATATATAGTTACAGACAAAGGAACATCAGGTTTAATGAAATGCCAAATATTATCAGAAAAAGAATACCATGAAGCAGAAGAAAAATATGGAAAAGGAAGCTTCAAAGCAGAAATGGGAGCAGAAGCTATTAGAAAATTGCTTGAAGAATTAGACATAGAAAAAATAGCTAAAAAACTTAGAAAAGAACTAGAAACAGCTAGCGAACAAAAGAAAGTAAAACTATTAAAAAGATTAGATACCGTAGAATCATTTATAATATCAGATAATAAACCTGAATGGATGGTTATGAACGTAATTCCAGTTATACCACCAGAATTAAGACCAATGGTACAATTAGACGGTGGAAGATTTGCAACATCAGATTTAAATGATTTATATAGAAGAGTAATAAACAGAAATAATCGTTTAAAAAGATTACTAGAGCTTGGAGCACCTGAAATTATTGTAAGAAATGAAAAAAGGATGTTACAAGAATCTGTAGATGCTTTAATAGATAATGGAAGAAGAGGAAGACCTGTTACAGGTGCAGGAAATAGACCATTAAAATCATTATCAGATTTATTAAAAGGAAAGCAAGGTCGTTTCCGTCAAAACTTACTTGGAAAGCGTGTTGACTATTCAGGCCGTTCAGTTATTGTTGTAGGGCCAGAACTAAAAATATATCAATGTGGTCTTCCAAAAGAAATGGCAGTAGAGTTATTTAAACCATTTGTTATGAAAGAATTAGTTGGAAGAGGAATAGCACATAACATAAAAAATGCAAAAAGAATGGTAGAAAAATTAAGACCAGAAGTGTGGGATATACTAGAAGAAGTTATAAAAGACCATCCAGTTATGCTAAACCGTGCACCAACATTACACAGACTTGGAATACAAAGTTTCGAACCAGTTTTAGTAGAAGGTAGAGCAATTAAATTACATCCATTAGTATGTACCGCCTTCAATGCTGACTTCGACGGTGACCAAATGGCAGTTCACGTTCCACTATCACCAGAAGCACAAGCAGAAGCTAGATATTTAATGCTTTCTGCAAACAACTTGTTAAAACCACAAGACGGAAAGCCAGTTACAGTACCAACACAAGATATGATATTAGGAAGTTATTACTTAACAATGGTTGTAGACGGCGAAATAGGAGAAGGCTCATATTATAAAGATGTAGACGAGGCGATTATGGCTTATGCTAATGATGAAGTAGGTTTACACGCAAAAGTATTTATAAAAATGTTTAAAGAAATAGACGGAGAAATGAAGTCTAAAAAAGTAGAAACAACAGTAGGAAGAGTTATATATAACGAAGGAATTCCACAAGACCTAGGATTTGTTGATAGAACAAACCCAGAAAATGCATTTGAACTAGAAATAAATTTCCCAGTTATAAAGAAAAACTTAGGAAACATAGTAGCAAAATGCATTAATGTACACGGACTTTCAAGAACAGCAGAATTGTTAGACTATATAAAATCGATAGGATATAAATACTCAACAAAAGGTGCTATAACAGTTAGCACAAAAGACATTATAATTCCAGAAGCTAAGAAAGATATATTAGAAAAAGCAGAAATAGAAGTAGAAAATATAGCAAAACAATATAAACGTGGTTTAATAACAGAAGATGAAAGATATGAATCGGTTATTAAAGTATGGGAAAAAGCTACAAACGATGTATCAGACGCAATGCAAGAAAACTTTGATGAACTAAACCCAATTTATATGATGATTCAATCAGGAGCACGTGGTAATATGAACCAATTACGCCAAGTTGCAGGTATGCGTGGTCTTATGGCAAATACATCAGGAAAAGCTGTTGAAATACCTATTAGGTCATCATTTAGAGAAGGTCTAGACCCATTAGAGTACTTTGTATCAAGTCACGGAGGTAGAAAAGGACTTGCAGATACAGCGTTAAGAACAGCCGATTCAGGATATTTAACAAGAAGATTAGTAGACGTTTCACAAGATATAATTGTAAGAGAAGAAGACTGTGGAACTCACGAAGGAATTGTTGTATCAGACATAAAAGACGGAAATCAAGTAATAGAAAAATTACAAGAAAGACTAGAAGGAAGATATGTTTTAGAAGATATAATTAATCCAGAAACAAAAGAAGTAATTGTTGATACAAACACAATGATTACAGAAGATATAGCAAAGAAAATAATAGATGCAGGTTTTGAAAAAGTAACAGTTCGTTCAGCATTAGGATGCAGGTCAAAACACGGAGTATGTGCTAAATGCTATGGTATGGGTCTTGCAACAAGACAAAAAGTAAACATAGGCGAAGCAGTTGGAATAATTGCTGCCCAATCAATAGGAGAGCCAGGTACACAGCTTACAATGAGAACTTTCCACCAAGGAGGAGTAGCTGGAGGAGATATTACACAAGGTCTTCCTAGAGTTGAGGAATTGTTTGAAGCAAGAAAACCAAAAGGTCTTGCAATTATAACTGAAATAGCTGGAACTGTAAAAATTACAGACGACAAAAAGAAAAAAGAAGTAATAGTAACATCAAATGATGATTCTAAAACTTATTTAATACCATTTGGTTCAAAATTACGTGTAAAAGATGGAGATGTACTAGAAGCGGGAGACCAAATTACTGAAGGTTCAATAAATCCAAATGAAATACTAGAAATTAAAGGCCCACAAGGAGTATATGAATACTTAATACAAGAAGTTCAAAAAGTATACAGAAACCAAGGTGTTGATATTAACGATAAACATATTGAAGTTATTGGAAGACAAATGCTTAAGAAAATAAGAGTAGAGGACAACAAAGATACAGATATGTTTGCAGGTTCACTTGTAGATATGTATGAATTTGAAGAAAAAAATAAAAAAGCAATTGAAGAAGGAAAACGCCCAGCAGAAGGAAAAAGAACATTACTAGGAATAACAAAAGCATCACTTGCAACAGAAAGTTTCTTATCAGCAGCATCATTCCAAGAAACAACAAGAGTATTAACAGAAGCTGCAATAAAAGGTAAAGTAGACCCATTAATAGGCCTAAAAGAAAATGTTATTATAGGAAAACTAATACCTGCAGGAACTGGTATGAATGTATATAAAAATTTAAAAATTAATACAGAAAAACCAAAAGAAGATTTTAAAGAAAGCGATGAAGAAATGCCACATCTAGTACAATAATAAAATAAAAAAGTTTGATAATTCATTATAGAAATATCAAACTTTTTTTGTTTAAAGTAGAATAAGTAAATATTTTATTAACTGAATGGTAAGCTCATTATAATATAGTAAGTAGTGACTAAAAATATTTTACAAAAGTATTTACAAAGAAAAAAATCTAAAGTATAATAAGAAAAATTTGAGTAATTCAAAAAAGAAAAAGAGAATAAA
>CANRAM010000081.1 GCA_947628605.1 uncultured Clostridia bacterium
CGGCTCAAACAGGAGGACCTTCAGGAGGTTGTATTCCAAAAGAACATTTAGATACACCAATAGATTATGAATCACTAAAAGAAATTGGCTCTATGATGGGGTCTGGTGGTTTAATTGTAATGGACGACACAAAGTGTATGGTAAGCCTTGCAAAATTTTACTTAGAATTTACGGTAGATGAATCTTGTGGAAAATGTACACCTTGTAGAATAGGAACGAAAAGAATGCTTGAAATATTAGAAAAAATTTGTAATGGTGACGGAACAGAAGAAGATTTACAAAAGTTAGAGAAACTAGCAATAAATATAAAAAATTCAAGTGTATGTGGTCTAGGTCAAAGTGCACCAAATCCAGTGTTAAGTACATTAAAATATTTTAAAGACGAATATAAAGAACACGTAATACAAAAAGAGTGTAAAGCATTAGAATGTAAAGCAATGGCAAAAATAACAATTAATCCAGAAAAGTGTAAAGGATGTGGATTATGCCAAAGAAATTGTCCAGTAAATGCGATTACAGGTGAACAAAGAGAAGTAAGAACAATAAATCAAGATAAGTGTATAAAATGTGGTACTTGTTTAACAAGCTGTCCATTTAAAGCAATTGGAAATTAAAACCAAATAAGGAGGTAAGCGATAATATGAGTGAAAATGATGTAACATTAACAATAGATGACATAGAAGTAAAAGTAAAAGAAGGTACTACAATATTAGAGGCAGCAAGCAAGGCTAATATTGATATACCAACTTTGTGTTTTTTAAAGGATGTTAACGAAGTTGGAGACTGTAGAATGTGTATTGTAGAAGTAGAAGGAAGACGAGGCTTTACAACAGCTTGTATACAAAAAGTAGAAGATGGAATGGTTGTGCATACAAATACAAAACAAGTACTAGAAGCAAGAAAAGTAATTTTAGATTTAATTCTTTCTAACCATAATAGAGACTGTTTAACCTGTATTCGTTCAGGAAACTGTGAGTTACAAGATATTTGTAAAAAAATGAATATTAAAGAGGTAGAATATGAAGGAGAAAGAACAGAACAAAAAATAGATGATGTATCTCCTTCAATTGTAAGAGATATAAATAAATGTATATTGTGTAGAAGATGTATATCAACTTGTAAAAAAGTGCAAAATATAGGTGCAATAGATTGTATAAATAGAGGGTTTAAGTCGTGTATTTCTACTGTAGGAGAAAATAGTTTAAATGATGTAAATTGTACCTTTTGTGGGCAATGTATTGAAGCATGTCCAACAGGTGCTTTGCACGAAAAAGAATCTATTGATGAAGTATGGGAAAAATTAAAAGATAAAGATACATATGTAGTTGTACAAACAGCTCCAGCAGTTAGGGTGGCTTTAGGAGAAGAATTTGGTATGCCAATAGGCACAAATGTAACGGGAAGAATGGTAACAGCATTAAAGCGTTTAGGTTTTGATAAAGTGTTTGATACAAATACAGGTGCAGACTTTACAATTATGGAAGAAGCAAATGAGTTTATTGAAAGAATAAAGAATGGTGGAGTCTTACCAATGATTACATCTTGTAGTCCTGGGTGGGTAAAATATATAGAAATGAATTATCCAGAATTATTACCACATTTATCAAGTTGTAAATCTCCACACGAAATGTTTGGTGCATTAATTAAAACATATTATGCTCGGAGTTGAGGGGATAGATCCTAATAAAATTTTTGTTGTATCAGTTATGCCGTGTATTGCTAAGAAATTTGAACGACAAAGAGAAGAAATGAAAAATAATGGATTATATGATGTTGATGCAGTAATTACAACTAGAGAACTTGCAAGGATGATTAAACAGTCTAATATAGATTTTTCAAGTTTAGAAGATAGCCAGTTTGATGCACCAATGGGAGAGGCAACAGGAGCTGGTGCAATTTTTGGAACAACTGGAGGAGTTATGGAGGCAGCATTAAGAACTGCACAAGATACTTTAACAGGTCAAGATTTAGAAAAAATAGATTTCAAAGATGTAAGACGGTGGAGAAGGTATAAAACGAGCAACAGTTAATATTGCAGGAAATGATATAAATATAGTTGCATTAAGTGGATTGAAAAATGCACAAACAATTCTAGAAGAAATAAAAAGCGGAAAAGCAGATTATCAGTTTATAGAAATAATGGCTTGTCCAGGTGGATGTGTAATGGGAGGAGGTCAACCTATAAAAAGCTCAAAAATACGAAGAGAAGTAGATGTTAGGAAAAAAAGAGCAGATGCTTTATATACGATTGATGAAAAAAGTGTAATTCGTAAATCACATCAAAATCCGGTATTACAAAAAATTTATAAAGAATATTTAGGAGAGCCAGGCGGTCATCTTGCACACGAATTATTGCATACAAGTTATGAAAAGAAAGAGAAATATAATATATAATGTTTAATGTATAGAAGATAGGTTATTAATAATAACGTATCTTCTTATTTTGTGTTAAAACTTAAGAATTAGAATGTTGGTATCATTTATATATTGTAAAGACAGGGGGATAGAAATAGCAAAAGAAAAAAGTAACTAATTATGCAAATTTATTACTAGAGTAAAATAGTAAAGGTATTGCAATAAATTTTAGCAAAATATAAAATTTTTAATATTAGAATACAAAAGTATGATAATGTTAAAAATTAAGAATGAAAGAAACGGTATAACGTTAATAGCACTAGTAATAACAACCATATTCTCTTATGACGAAAAATTAAAATATAGTAATAACAAGGGTTTCCTCCTAGCAATAATTTAACAAAAATCATAAATTTTCAAATATTTAAAAGATGAATTGTAAAAAATAATAACAATTTTATCTTTTTTTGATTTTATAATAAAAATTAAAATTGAGAAGAGAATAAAAAATTATGGAGAAAAAAGAATTAAAAGAAAGATTTGTTTATGAAAAAACAGGAATAGAATATAGATTAGTTGGAGATTATTATATACCTAATATAATAATGCCAAAAATTAGGAGAATTGGGAATATAGGAAAGTATGGAATATTAAAACTAAACTATATGAAGAAATATAAAATTCCAGAATATACAGAAATGTTATTAAATAATGAATTAAAAAGTTATTTACTGGACATAGAAGATGAGTGTAAAGATAAATTAGAACTTTTAATAAAGCAAATGGTAGAGAAAGAAAACATAACAGAAAAATTAAAATCAAATAATCAAATGGAATGGGTACAAAAGATGAACAATATAAAAAACAGAGCAGAAGAAATTATATTAAATGAAATAATTTGTTACAATTCACAGTCAAAAATAAAATAAGTACTGCAGGGTAATTTCATCATTTATTACATAATAGTAAATACTTACGTAAGTTATTATGCAAACATTTATCAAGAAATTTCTTTTCAAACAATTGCTAATGTATTATCGTAATGTTAAAAATAATACGAAGGAGGATAAAAACAAATGAAACAAGAAGAAACAAAAAATTTTGTAAAAACAAGAAAAGAAATGCGGAATAACACTAGTAGTACTCGTAATCACTATTATAGTAATGTTGATTCTATCAGGTGTTACAATGCAATTATTAATAAATCAAGGCTTACTAAAATATGTAACTAAAGCGAAAATAGAAATAAAAAGAGCACAAATAGTAGAAATGCTTAATTTAGAATTATTTGAACAACAATCAAATTTTCCCATAGGCACGCCAACAGAAATAATACAAGCAACAAGAGAAAACGTATATAATAATTCAAATTTAAAGAAAATGGGAAATGAAGTTATAGTGGAAAATACAAGCACAACAGAATATGGGAAAGAAGTAGATATTTACTTTTATGTACAAGTAGATGAAGATGCGTATAAGGTAGATATGACAGGAGCAAAATACATAGAAAATAGAGACAGTGTTTATACATTAACATATGAAGATTTATCTAAAGGGAGTAGTAATAAAGCAAGTATATTAGATAAATTATATAATGGATATGCTGGTGTTTCCTTAAGAGGATACAATAATACGTGGCCTTCCGACTGGTATGGGCTTAATACGCCGCATATTGAGTTAACAATGGATTTGAGTAATTATACAACTTTAGTTTTTTATGTTAGAAAGGTTGCTAACCATGGAAGTTCTTATGTTTGGATAGGAGATGATAATGTATATGCTAAAGGCTACCTTGAATTGAGTACGGATTGGAGTTTAGTAGAAATCGATATTACAAAATATAACGGTAATTATCCAGTAAGGTTCGTTGGGGGGTATGGTGACCGTACTGGGACTACTGCTTCGGAGACTCAGTATGCATATATACAATTAAAAAAATAGTAAAAAATTGAAAAAAATACTAAATTCTGTAAGCGATAAATGAGAAGGCGTACTTTAAAACCTCAAGCTTAGCTTATATCATAGAAACCATAGCCTGAAGTTTTAAATTATATCGTTTTTTCGCTTACTTACTCATAATTTACTTTTTTAGAGTAATTCATTTTTTATTTTATTAATTAGTTTAATAGAACAATTACTATATAATTGTATTTTCTCAATACTTTCGCCATTCTCAAGCATTTTGCGAATAATATAACGTTTTTCTTCAGTTCTACCAAGAATACGTTCTTTCTCTCTATTCCTTAAAATATCCTCGCAAGCACGAGCCATACCAACTAATTCCATAGTATCACTACTCCCTTCTTTTAA
>CANRAM010000082.1 GCA_947628605.1 uncultured Clostridia bacterium
TCTACCAAAACCTAAACCTGTATATTTATCAGTATTTTTAAGAAATAGGATTTTTTAAATCCATTTAGATTTTGAGACCTGTGCGTCTGCCTATTCCGCCACATCGACATATTTTCATTGCTTGATAATACTAGTTTTACTTTAACATAAAGTATATGTAATTTCAAGTATTTAAAAAAAATTTTTTAATTATTTTTAATAATTAAAAACTCAAGCTTAATTTTACGAAACACTTAAGTTTTTTTATTTGCCATAGTAAAGTTGTAGCCGAAAAAAATTATAAAATGGATGTCAAATGTAAAATTTGCAAAAAATAGAAAAATGTAGTATTATGCAGTAAATACTAATTAAAGTAAAAGGAGAAAAAGATATGGCTAATATAAATGATTATTTGTTATGGAGAGGGGATATTCCTATAAGTACAAAATATAAGTTTAACGAAATAGATAGTATGATTCTTGCAAGATTTTCTTATTTGCTATTTGATAGAATAACAATGAAACAAGTTGAAACAATTCAATCAATTTCTAAAAAAATGAAGGATTTTGATAATGGTGAATTTTTATATAATGGAGATAAGGAATTAATTACATATTTAGGTGAAAGCGAACGTTTTAAAAATATGCTAGTAACAGACTATGTAAAAATAAATGATACAAAAACCGAGAAACAATTTTCAGCAATTACTATCCATATATCTTCACGAGAAATGTATGTTTCATATATTGGAACCGATAGTACTATAAATGGCTGGAAAGAAGATTTTAATATGGCTTTTATGGATAATGTGCCATGTCAAATTGCTGGCACAGAATATTTAGAAAAAGTATCCAAAAAGCATTATAATAAAAAAATTAGAATTGGTGGGCATTCAAAAGGGGGAAATGTTGCGGTATATTCAACACTTACAAGTCCAAAGGAAATACAAAATAGAATTATAAAAGTATATAATTACGATGGACCGGGATTTAGTAAAGAAATGCTTGAACAATACGAGAGTAATAAAATAGCAAATAAAATTGAAAATTACATACCACAAGATTCTATTATAGGTAGAATTTTAAATCATAAAGAAAAAATGACAGTAGTACTTAGCATTGAAAAAGGGATTTTACAACATGATATATATTCTTGGCAAGTATTGAAAGACGATTTAATTAAATTAGAAAAAAATACAGATGCTAGTGAGATTATAGATGAAACATTAACACATTGGTTGAATACATCCACAAATGAACAAAGAAAAATTTTTGTGGATACAGTATTTGAACTTTTCTATTCTACAGATGCAAGTACGTTTAGTGAAATATCGAAAAGTTTATCAACCAATATTCCAAAAATATTAAGAAAATATGGTGAAATTTCACAAGAAGATAAAAAGATTATAATAGATATGATTAAAATATTAGCAACATCCTATATTAATATAGTAAAAGAAAAAGAAACAACTAAATTTGGTAATTTAAAAGAAGAATATATAAATAAAAGTAAAATGAAAATAGAAGAAATTAGAAAACACAGCTCTAAGTAAAATTAATAGGTTATAAATACAATAAAAGAGGAGTGCTCTCCCCTCTTTTATTGTATTAAATTAAGCATTTTTTTCTTCTTTTTTATTTTTTATTATATCTACTGCATAAGTTATTCCTAAAGTTACTACTGTAATAGCAATTAATATTAAAATATATTGGCCTTTAAAGTTTGTTTCAGTTGGTACTAAAATTTCTCTTAATAACTTAATTGTATATGTCATAGGTAAGAATGAGCTTATACTTTGGAAACCTTTGCTTATTGTTTCAATTGGGAATGTTCCTCCTGATGCTGCAAGTTGTAATACTAATATTATTAAGGCTACAAATTTTCCTACATCTCCAAAATTTCTTATTAAGAATTGTATTATACTCATAAATGTAATCCCAATTAAAGAACTTGCGAAATAATACAATGCTACATTTTGTACTTCATATCCTAATCCTAATTGTAATAATGCTCCTGTTATAATTCCTTCTACTGCTCCAACAACAATGTATAATGCATTTTGTAATAATTTATTTTTATTTGCACTTCCAAATATATCGAATCTATTTTTTTGGTCGTAATATAGAACTACATAGCACATTAATGCTCCAACCCATAATCCTATAGATAAGAACAATGGTGTAAATGCTATACCGTATGAATTAACTTCTCCATAAGCCTCTGTTTCAAAATCTACTGGATTTTGTGCAAATTCTTCTATACCGTCTAAACTTTGTAATTGTTCTTTTGTATCGTCTAATCCTTTATTAATTTCTTCGCTAAATGTTTCTACACCAGTAACAAGTTCTGTACTTCCATCGTAGGCTACTTTAGTTCCGTCTTGTAATGTATTTAAAGCTTCTTTTACTTGTTTAGAACTACTGCTTAATGTTTGTAGACCAGTTTCTAAACTACCACTTCCCTCTTTTAAAGCTTCTGTTCCATTACTTAAAGTTGATACTCCAGTTTTTAAACTATTTGTTCCTTCTTTTACTTGACCTAAAGCTGTTCTTAAATTTGTTATTCCACTTGTTAATGCTGGTAATTCACCTGATTTTTCATATAATAATTTTGTTCCTTCTGAAAGTGTGTATGCACCTTTTTTCAAAGTATCGCTAGATGCTAATAATGCTTTTGAACCTGTTTGTAAACTTTCATTATTTGTTGTAATTTGTGCTCCACCAGCTTTAATTTGACTTCCAGCTGTTTGTATTTTTGATATTGCATTACTATTTAATATTGCTTGTGCTTGTAATGCTAATTGTTTTGTTGTAGCATCTGAACTATTAGTTTGTGATGCCATTGCTTTTAATAATTCATCTACATTTGCATTTAAAGAATTTACGCTATCTACATAAGAATTTACATTTTGTACTAATTCTCCGTGTTCCATCAGTATATTGAATTATGCCATTTGCTAAACTTGTTGTTCCTGTAACATATGTATCTACTCCTGTGTTTAAGTCTTTTGCTCCTGCATTTAGTTGTTGTACACCATTTGATAATTCTACAATTCCATTACTTCCCTTTGCTGATAATTCATCTACTCCTGCATTTATTTGTGCAATTGCTGAATCTAATGATGTTGCTCCTGTTCCTAAAGTTTCAACTCCTGCATTTACTTGATTAATTCCTGCATCTAATGTTTTACTTCCTTCTGATGCTGAGTTTAGGCCATTGTCAAATTCAGTATAACTATTATTTAATGTTGTTGTTCCTGTACTTATTTGCTCTAATCCATCGTTTAAGCTTTTTGAACCTTCTAATATTTGGTCTGCTCCATCTGATATTTCTTGTAAACTATTTGGTACTTCTTCTAGTTTACTTGCTAATGTTTCAACTATTTTACTATTTATTTTTTCTTCTAAGTTTATTTCCATTGTTTTTACTGCACTGTTAATAATTTGTGTTGCTAAGTAATTAGTTGCTTGATTTGGGCTATATGTTATTTTTGCTATTTGTTTGTCTTGCGTAGATGCACTATTTAAACATTGTGTAAAGTTATTTGGTATTGTTATACTTGCATAATATGTTCCATCTTTCATTCCTTCATTTGCTTCTTCTTCACTTACTTCACATATATTAAATACTGCACTTTCTTTTAAGCCTTTTACAAATTCTTCGCCTTGGTTTTCCCCATCTTCACCTTGGTCCTGGTTTACAACTGCAAGCTTCATTCCTGTTAAGTCTCCATATGGATCCCAATAAGATTTTAAATAGAAAAAGCTATATATTATTGGGATAAATAATACTACAATGAAGACTACTGTTTTCATTATACTTTCTTTTTTCATTTCATCTTACTTCCTTTCTTAAACCATTTTTTAAAATATTTGTTATATTTTTTGCTATCATTTGTTCATCAATTTTTTTGCTTTCGTCATCCCATTCTAATATTAATGCGATATACATTTTGTAGATTAAAAATGCAGTAATTTCTATATCGTCATAATATATATATCCTTTTTCTTTTGCATTTATTAATTTTTCTTTTATGTAGTTTTTTATTTGTTCGTCTATTAGTTTAAGATTTTGTACTATAATTGGATTATTTAGATTTTTTGCTTCTTTGGATATAACGCTTAAGAAGTGTGTTTCTTTTACATATTTTAATAACTTGTAAATTGCTTCATTTATTACATCGAAATATCCTATATCTTTTTTTTCTACTTCTTCTATTATATTTTTCATATTTCTTATTTCTTCCATAATGAAAAATTTTAAAAGTTCTTCTTTGTTTTTAAAATACATATATATTGTTCTTTTAGTTACACCCGCTTCTTTTGCTATTTCATCCATAGAAACTTTTTTAAATCCAAATTGGTGAAATAATTTTCTTGCCGCTTCTATAATTTGTTCTTCTTTCATTTCCCCCCTCCTTGTTACTTGTATACCACTTCAGTTATTTAGTATACCACTTTTTTCCTGCTTTGTCAATAGATTATTGATTTAAGTTTCGGTATTTTTTGAAGATATAAAAAAAATTTAATAAAAAATAAGGAAAAAACCTCATTTTTTTGATAT
>CANRAM010000083.1 GCA_947628605.1 uncultured Clostridia bacterium
TTCTATATTTATACATACAAAGGTGAAATTTTTGCTTACAAACTTTTAAGGTGATTTTATCATAAATTAAATACACTATTTATTACTAATTTCTTACCATTTTTATAGCTATTGCTTCTACTGATTTTTTTTAATTGTAAATATATTAATTCATTTTTTTGCTAAGTTAATAAAATTTGGAAAGAACTACATCTTTCCAATCAATTTTCTATTTTTTTATATTTACTCCTATAATTCCCCCTATCATTCCGGCAAGTATAGATAGTATAATCATTATAATTGAGTACATATTTAAATTAAATCCTGTTTCTACTAAGCTAGAAATTATATAAATTGTCATAATATATATTATTCCTATAATGCCTCCATATACAATTCCATTTTTTGATATTTTTACTGTTCCTATACTGCTTCCTATTAATATGCTTATCATTGTTATTATGATGATTACTGGGGCTATTGTAGTTTCTGCTACATTTGTATATGTTAATATTATAGAATATATAAATAGTAATACTAGCGTAAATATAAATGAACACACTATACCTTTTGCTAAATTAATAAAGTTATTTTTAATATTTAAATTTTGTGTTTCTACTAAATTTTTCATTTTTACCTCCAATATTACTAGATTATATGTGTAATTTTTTACTTTAGAACTTTATTTACTAAAAAAATGAACTTATAAAAAATTTTTTTATAAGTTCATTTCTATATTATTATGCATTTTTTGCTATTTCTGCTATTTTTGCAAATGCTTGTGAATCTGTTACTGCAAGTTCTGCTAACATTTTTCTGTTAATTGTAACATTTGCTTTTTTTAGGCCTGCAATTAATTTGCTATATGTTATTCCATTCATTCTTGCTGCTGCATTTATTCTTGTTATCCATAGTTTTCTAAAATTACTTTTTTTGTCTTTTCTTCCCACATATGAATATACTCCTGATTTCATAACAGCTTGTTTTGCCATTCTAAATCTATAATGTTTTGCTCCATAATAACCTTTTGCTTGTTTTAATATCTTTTTATGTTTTTTACGTGTAATAATTGCACTTTTTACTCTTGCCATTTCTTGTTCTCCTTTCTAACTTCTTTCATTTTAGTTACCGTATGGTAATAATTTTTTAATTCCTGCTTCTACTGTTTTGTCAGCATAAGTACTTACTTTTCTAGACATTTTTTGTCTAGGTGTTTTTGTTGCTAATCTGTGTCTTCCATTTGCTGTTGTTCTTTTTATTTTGTTTGTAGCTGTATAATGATATCTTTTCTTTGCAGCTTTATTTGTTTTTAATTTTGGCATAATATCCAAACTCCCTTCTTTTTTTAGTTATCTATTATTTTTCAGCTTTTTTAGCTAATATAATAAACATATTTTTACCTTCTAACATAGGTTTCTTTTCTAGTGTTGCAATGTCTGAAAGTTCTTCTACAAAATTATTTAGAATATTTTCTCCTTGTTTTACATAGTTTAATTCTCTTCCTCTAAAACGTACTGTAATTTTTACTTTGCAACCATCTTCAATAAATTTTCTTGCGTTTTTTGCTTTGAAATTGAAATCGTGTTCCTCTGTATTTGGTGTAATTCTTAATTCTTTTAGCTCAAATGTTTTTTGCTTTTTCTTAGCTTCTTTTTCTTTTTTTGCTTGCTCAAATTTGTATTTTCCATAGTTCATTATTTTGCAAACTGGTGGATTCCCGTTTGGAGCAACTAAAACTAAGTCTAAATTTTTTTCATAAGCTATATCTTGTGCTTCTCTTGTATCCATTACACCTCTTTTTTGTCCTTCTTCATCAATTAGCTGTACTTGTTTAACTCGTATTTGTTCATTGATTGGTAATTCTTGTTTTATATAAAACACCTCCAAAAAAATAAGATTGACTTTTTTAGTCAATCCACCTACTCTTACTATTTTTATAAATAGCATATAAAACATTGTTTATAACCTTTTTCCTACTGCTTGGATAAGGTGAGAAGTGGATGACTTCTTCTTTACAGAAAATAATTATATAATATATTGTGCTTGTGTGTCAAGTGTTTTTGCTATATTTTTTTCGTAGTATTATTTTAAAATAAATGTAATAATATAAATATATACATATTTTAAAGAAAATTAAAGGAAATAAAAGCATAATTTAGAAAATATGTATGTAAAAGGAAATAATTATTATATAAAATAATTATTTAAGAAAAAATAGCAAAAATAAGGTATACATAATTTGAAAATGCATAAAATATATTGTATAATAGGAAAATATTCTTAAAAAAGCTAAAAGGAGTGTGAAATTATATTTTAAGCAGAAAACTACAATATTATACAAAAGAATTGCTAAAGCTTACAAATATAATAGCAATAGGGACACTAATTATTGTTGCATTTATAATGACGAAATTTAAGCCAGTTTATACAGTGTATTTTAACGAAGAAAAAATTGGAAATGTTTTGAGTAAGGAACAATTAGAAAAAGAACTTGAACAAGATTTATATGATAATAATGAAAAAAATATTGCTTTCGCTGATTTAAATGTTAACATTAAATATAAAAGAAATTTTGTAAATAAAAATGAACAAACTGATGATGAAAAAATACTTTTAGCCGTTGAAGAAAATTCAAGTATAACATATTTCGAATATGCAATATGCTTAAACGGTATACAAAAAACTTGCGTAAAAACTATGGAAGAAGCTAAATTGATTCAAGAAAAAATTTTAGGTGAGTTAGCAACCTCAAATGTTAGTATTTCTACTATATATACAAAAGAATTGAATATAGATAATGAAAAATCACAAGATTTAATTGCAAATGAAATTATAGAAAATGAAAAAATAAAAATAGCTAACGAAGAAAAAATTAAACAATCAACTATAAATGGAATTTATCTTGCTGTAAATCCAGTTAACGGTAGAATAACTTCTAGATATGGTGCAAATGAGTCTATACGAAATCATACACATAAAGGACTTGATATAGCTGCAAAAACAGGAACTATTATTAAGGCTGTTGCAAATGGAAAAGTATCGTATTCAGGTCAAATGAGTGGCTATGGAAATATAGTTATTATAGACCACGGTAATGAAATTCAAACTTATTATGGTCATTGCAGTAAATTATATGTAAAAGTAGGAAGTCAAGTTAAAGCTGGTCAAACAATTGCAGCAGTAGGAAGTACTGGAAATTCTACTGGACCACATTTACACTTTGAAATACGAAAGGCTGGTCAGTATGTAAATCCTATTAAATATTTATATAAATAATTATTATGGAATAATTTTTGTATAATATGTAAATACTTAAAATAGGTGATTTATATGGAAAGTATGGTTGAAAAGTTATTTAAGTATAGAGAAGAAAATTTTGTAGATGAAATTGAACAGGATATGTATAATTTAAAAAATAGACTTAAGGATATTAATACTAACCAGATGCAAAAGATGATTGATAAGATACCTGATGAAAATAGAACTTTAAAGGATGACTTATATAGGTGCTTAGAAAATTTAGTAGCAGATTATAATATTACAATGGCATATTATAATAAGAAATACTATAAACAAGGCTTTTTTGATGCTGTGCAATATGTTGGTAATAACTATCATACAATTAATCGTGTAGAGGAAAACACTTAATGTGTTTTCTTTTCTGATATGCCCTCATACAATAGAAAGGAAAACATTAAATTGTTTTCCTTTCTATTTGATAAAATTATACTTTTCTCAATTTTTTAAATTCACACATTCAATATAACCCATTCATTACAATTTCGAAATCTATATACCGGCATACTCGCAAACTAGTTCTCCTCTTTTAGTTCCATTATATCCAGTCCCACGACACTGCAAACAATCCGATCCATTCAAAGTACCATAAACAGTTTCCGTATGGCCGCACTTATTACAACGGTACGTGTCCTTTGAGTTAAAGCATATTGAGCACATATGACCTGTCCATTTTACAATACCAGTGGTACAGTACGGACAAGAACCCGATTCGGTGTCTAAATCAAGATACCACTTATGCGAACAAGTTCCCTTACCGCCACAAGTATCACATTTTAGCTTCACTATCTCGTAACAACTATCCGAATGAGTGTGCCATACCGCTTTAAGATTTAAGTTTCTATCTTCCTTAAATTCATCACCTGGATTATAGTATACCTCTGCATTTTCAGAGTCAACCCATTTCAAAAATACACTATTATTTTTGGTCGGTTTTTCACTTGGTAAAGTTAAACTCTCTCCATATTTTTTTGTTTGCGTTCCATATTCTCCTGTCCCACCGTCTAAATCAAATGTTACTGTATATTCTCGTGTTGGCGTTGTATCTCCCACATTCCCTGTAAAATGTGCATTTCCTCCTATGTACTTTGTACTGCTAGCT
>CANRAM010000084.1 GCA_947628605.1 uncultured Clostridia bacterium
AGATATAATGAAGTTATTTGAGTAATTTAAATGTTATTTTATTATTCATTATTTTCGTCTTACGAAAGAAGGTATATACTATTTTAAATGAGGGGGATGGATATAATCCTCCTCATAATTATAAAAGGAGTAGAATATGAAGGATTATATAACAGTTATAGGCGGAGGACTTGCAGGGTGTGAAGTGGCTTATAAAATTGCTACTAATGGAATAAAAGTTAAATTGTATGAAATGAAACCAGTAAAATTTTCACCAGCACATTATAGTGAAAATTTAGCAGAAATTGTATGTAGTAATTCGTTTAAATCAAATTTACACACAAATGCTTGTGGATTGTTGAAAGAGGAGTTACGCTTTCTTAATTCTTTGTTGATAAGTGTTGCAGATAGCGTTAGTGTTCCAGCTGGTCAAGCATTAGCAGTAGATAGAGAAAAGTTCTCTAAAATAGTTACAGAAAAAATTAAAGAAAATAAAAATATTGAAGTTATAAATAAAGAAATTGGGGGAAATGATATAGAAACAATAGAACAAATGACAAAGGAAGGAATTGTTATTATTGCAACTGGACCTCTTACTACTGATAATTTATCTAAACAAATAGCAAGTATAACGGGAACAGATAAACTATATTTCTATGATGCAGCAGCTCCAATTGTTTCTAAAGAAAGTATAAATATGGGCATTGCTTTTTACGGAGATAGATATACACAAGAAAGAGCAAAAAATGAAGATATAGAAGAATGGAAAAAAAGGCAAAATAAAATTGGAAGTTATATAAACTTACCTATGAATAAGCAGGAGTATGAAAATTTTTGGAATGAACTAGTAAATGCAGAAGTTGTAGAATTACATAAATTCGAGAAAAAAGAAATATTTGAAGGGTGTATGCCATTAGAAGTAATGGCTAAAAGAGGGATAGATACTTTAAGGTTTGGTCCATTAAAGCCAGTAGGATTTACAGACCCACGAACCCGGTATGCGTCCATATGCACTTGTACAGTTAAGACAAGATGATACAAGTGCAAGTATGTATAATTTAGTAGGATTTCAAACAAATTTAAAATTTGGAGAACAAAAAAGAGTATTTTCTAGTTTACCAGGGCTCGAAAAAGCAGAATTTATAAAATATGGAGTAATGCATAGAAATACATACATAAACTCAACTGAAGTATTAGATGAAACATTTAATTTAAAAGCAAACAAAAATATATTTTTTGCAGGTCAAATTACAGGAGTTGAAGGATATGTAGAATCTATTGCATCAGGAATGGTTGTTGCATTAAATGCAATAAGAAGGTATAAGTGTTTAGAAAATGAAAATTTAAAAATACAAAAATGCTCATTTCCAGAAACTACTATGATAGGAGCATTAGCTAAATATATTTCAACTCCAAACAAAAAGTTTCAACCAATGAATGCAAATTTTGGGATTTTACCTCCATTAGAAGAAAAAATACGAGATAAAAAAATTAAATATCAAAAACTAGCAGATAGAGCATTGCAAGATTTAAAGTGCAATATGATATAAATATTACATTAATTACAAAAAATTTACAAAAATATGAAATTTTGACAAAAAACTGGCAAATTTACATAAAACTATTGCCAGTTTTTTTGTTTTGTGCTAAAATAAACATAAGTGAGCATTTTATGTAATTTAAATAACCAGAAAGGGGAAATAAAATGGAAGAAGTTTTTTATAAAAGTATTTTGGAGATAATCGAAGTACGAAAAGAAGAATTGGAGTTAAAAAATCAAAAATCTATTAAAGACAAAGAAAAACAAGAAATCTTAAACAGAGAAAAAACAGTAGAAGGTTATGATTATGATATTTTACATAGAGAAGAGGAAAAAATATCTAGTGAAATTGATGTATTTGATGTTAAACTTGAAACTGTAAATGAGAAGAAAAAAATAATACTTGATGAAATAAATAAAAAAATAGAAGAATCTATAAAAGAAATTGATGAAAAAATAAAAGAAAATGAAACAGTAGCAAGACAAGATGTTCTAAAAAGAATAGAAGAAGCAGAAAAAGAAAAAAACGGAAATAGTGCAGAAGCTATGTGGGGAGCATATTTAGGAATAAAAGAATCAGATAAAATAAAAGAAGAATTACAAGATGTAGATAAAAAGAGTATGGAACTTTTCGAAGAAAAACAAAAAATGCAAGAAGATATTAAAGAAGCAAAAGATATGATGGATAAAATTTTGCTTAGTTCTAACCAAGAGGCTATGGATAAAATAAAAGAGATAATTAAAAAACAATTAGGAACAAGGGAAGCTGCTAAAGATACAGAAATAGAAGAAACACAAGGCGAATCAATGTGGGAAGCATTTTATAATAATATGAACAAGGAACCAGAGCCAGAACCAGAGCCAGAGCCAGAACCAGAACCAAAATTAGAACTAAAGCTAAGACCAGGAGTAAAACCGAAAGTAACTCCAGGACCAAAGCCAGAGCCAAAGCCAGAACCAGAGCCAGAACCAGAGCCAGAACCAGAGCCAAAGCCAGAGCCACCAACAAAAACACCATATGCATTAGAGCTAAATAAAAAAGGAGCAACAGTTAGTTTAACTAGAAGTGATGGGTCAGAGTGGACAATAAAAATAGGAAAAAAAGCACTAAAAAAAGCAGAAGATTTAAGTCAAGGTCAAATTGTTGAAATGGTTGAAAAATTAGATATTGCAGAAAGTGAAGAAATAAAAGAAGCTGTAAAAAACAAAATAATATCTCCATATGTTATAGGAATATGCAATGAATTAATGAATCAAGATGTAGAAAGAAGAGGAATAGGAAAAGCTATATTGTCATCATATTGTAAGGAACGTTTAAATAAGCCTAGATTAGAAGGAACATCTATAACATATAATATGTCAAAAAGTTCTGGAATACTTAGTACAATATTTAATAAAGCAATAAATGGAAAAGCCTTTAACGATGATGCCTTAACTCAAAAAGAATATGGTGCAGAAATTAAAGGAAAATCAAAACTTGGTTTTCGTGAGAAATTTCACGATTTATGGACTACTGGAAAAGTAAGAGATAAATTACCAGTAGGAGAAAAAGATGTTAAAAAGTTACAATATAAATTAGACGATTTAAAAAGAAAAGGTTTATTAGAAACATTTTCTACAATGGATTTCGAAAAAGATGATTATGTAACATTAACAGAATCAGAAAAAATAAGTTTAAGAGGATATAAGGCAAAAGATAATTTAACAGAAAAAGAAAAGAAAGAATTTGAAAGATTACAAAGACTAGAACCAATTACAGAAACACTAGATATTATTAGTGACTTAAAAATGACAGGAAAAGCAAAATTAAAAACTATGGTTGATGAAGCAATTAAAGAACAAAAACAAGCAGAAGCAAAAGCTCAAAGACCAATGAGTGAAGAAGAAAAAATATTTAGGGCAGGTCTTGACGAACGAACTAGCGAACCAGTGGCTCAAGGACAAAATATAGAACAAGAAGGGGATAATACTGTAATAGAAGAAAACAACAGGGATAATACTGTAATAGAAGAAGACATTCGTTAAAAAGGAGAATAAAAATGGCATTTTTTCGAAATTTGATACAGAAGATGAAAAAGCCAATATATGAAACAAATTACAATAATTTGTTTGATAAAATGGATAAAGCGGGAAAAACAAAAATAGCTCAATTAAGAGAACTTAAGTTAGAGCAAGAAAGAGAAGAAATGGAAATTAAAAAACAACAATTAGTAAATCGCAAAATGTTAGATGTACAAAGAGATGTTTCAAAAAATGTAAGGGACATAATTAAGAAAAATGAAGAAGAACAAATTATAAAAAGCCAAATGGATGAAGTTCAAGACGAAATAGCAGAAGTAGTAAGAAATGAATGTGACAAAGCAGATACAGCTGAAAATGAACAAGAAAATCAAGATTTAACTAACGCAAATTATATAATGACATTAGAAGATGAATTTAGAAAAGCTGTACGCAAAAAAGCAAATAAAGAAACTCGTCAAATTACAAAAACATATAGTGCAAATTGCTTAGATAAAACTAAAAAATTTGAAATACGGTAGATAAAAAATAAAAAGTGTGAAACAAAAAGATTATAAAGGTCTTAAGGTTCACACTTTTTTATTCAGCTGAATATATATTATGCCAGTAAATAACTAATTTTCTAAAAATGAAGTCAAAAATCAGTTGACATATCAATACTTTCGTGATAGAATATTAAACGTTAATATTAAAAAAGACGGAGGTGAAATTTAAGTGCCAACAATTAATCAATTAGTAAGAAAAGGAAGAAAAACAGCTAGTACAAAATCTACAGC
>CANRAM010000085.1 GCA_947628605.1 uncultured Clostridia bacterium
TTCTATATTTATACATACAAAGGTGAAATTTTTGCTTACAAACTTTTAAGGTGATTTTATCATAAATTAAATACACATTTTTTTATGAAAGTCTTGTTTTTTTTTTATTATTGTGTTAAACTAGTTGTTAGACAATTTATTAACTTTATAGGAGGTGGCAATTTAAGATGGCAGTATGTGAAATATGTAAAAAAACTTTATCTAACGGAAATAAATTAAGTATTACTCGTTCTCATATTAGTAAAAGATCTCATAGAACTTGGAAACCTAATATTAGAACTGTAAAGGCTATTGTAGATGGTCAACCAAAGAGACTTCATGTATGTGCTAAATGTTTACGTGCTGGAAAAGTTAAAAGAGCATAATATAAATTAAAAGTAGGCATAACCTACTTTTTTGTTTTATATTTTCCTATGTACTAGTCTTTAATTCCAAAGATTAGTTTAACAAAACCTCTTAAAAACTTAGGCACTTTTTTTACTACAATTTGCATATTATAACACTCTCCTTTTCCTTTAACACGAAAGCCAAATTAAACCTAATATTAAGATAGCTATTCCTATTAAAAATAGCCAACCACTTATTGGAAGTAATAAAACTAATAAAACTCCTAAGCCTAACCCTATTAAGCACACGCCACACGTTTTTTTTAGTATTCCAAACATAATCTCTTACCTCCAATCTTATTATATTATATTAAAATATCGAAAAAAGGTGATAAAAATGAAATTAAATAAAAATGAAATAATAGATTTTGTAAACATACTTAAACAAACTTATCCTGATGCTACTTGTAGTTTAGACTTTTCTACTCCTTTTGAATTAGTAGTTGCAGTTATGCTTTCTGCACAATGTACCGATGAACGAGTTAATAAAACAACTCCATCTATTTTTGCTAAGTATTCTACTCCTTATGATTTTGCTAATATAGAACTTTCTGAATTAGAACAGTTAATTCACCCTTGTGGATTTTATAAAAATAAAGCAAAAAATATTAAAGCTTGTGCCCAAAAAATTGTAAAAGATTTTAACGGTGTTGTTCCTCAAACTATGGAAGAACTTACTAGTCTTCCGGGAGTTGGTAGAAAAAGTGCTAATGTAATTTTATTAGAAGTTTTTGGAATTGCAGAAGGAATTGCAGTAGATACTCATGCAAAAAGAATTTCAAATAGAATAGGTCTTTCTTCTGAAACTACTCCAGAAAAAATTGAACAGGATTTAATAAAATTATTCCCTAAAGAATTTTTAAAAGATATAAATCATTTATTTGTATGGCATGGAAGAAAAACTTGCGATGCTAGAAACCCTAAGTGCAATGAATGTAGTGTACGTAACTATTGCAATAGTGCCAAAATTTAATTAAATATAATGTAATATTTATTAGTATTGACAAAAGTTAAAACAAGTTATATATTAGTCACATAAATAAATTTAGGAGGAATTAATATGTTAAAAAACAAATTTAAAATTGTTGCTTTATTAAGTGTTTTATTTGTTCTTATTTCTACATTTAGTTTTGCAACAGATGACACTGCACTTGCAAATGATGTATCAAATACAATAACTAATACAACTGATGATACCAATACTACTGATACTAATGTAGTAAATACTGAAAGTAGTGATACTGTTACTGATGAACAAAATACACCAGAAATATTGGACGGAGATTTATATTTATTCGACAATGATATTGTAATGGATCAATATGTTGATGGAAATGTTTTTATTTTTGGTAATAATATTGAAGTTACAGGAAGAGTAAATGGAAATTTATTTGCTTGTGGTGAAAAAATAACTTTTAGTGAAGATTCTTATATTATTCAAAATACATATGTATGTGCCAACGAAATAACATTTAATGGTGCAACTAATGATTTATATGCCGTATGTAATAAAATTGATACAAGCTACGATTCTTTTGTTATTAGAGATTTAAGAGTTGCATCTAATACATTTAATTTTAATGGTGGAGTTGGTAGAGATGCTTTTGTTAAAGCAAATAACTTTAATTTTGTAACTACTCCTGATGCTGGCGGTCTTGTTTATGGTAACTTAAATTATTCAGCTTCTAATGAATTATCTCTAAGTGAAGATTTTGTTCAAGGTAGTGTAAATTATTCAAAATTAGAACAAGATTCTACTAAAGGAGTTGTATTAAATAAATTAATTAACTTCTGTGAGACTATATTATATACAGTTGTTATATTTTTACTAATTGTTTGGCTTGCACCACAATTTGTACAAAAAGCTTCAAGTTTTATAGGAAAAAAATCTATTCTTTATTTTGGAATTGGAATTTTAACTTGTATTGTAGGTGTTGTATTAAGCTTTGCACTATTGTTTAGTTATGTTGGATTTAGCGTATCTCTTGCTATATTTACGCTACTTATGTTACTATTATCAATTGGATTCGCAGTTACTGCAACTAGCATTACTTATAAAGTAAAAGAAAAATTCAAATTCGAGAAAAATTATTTTACTGGTATTACTTTAGTATGTACTACTACAATTCTTTGGATTTTGAGACAAATTCCGTATGTAGGTTTGATTGTTTCTTGCATTATTTCTTTATTTGGTCTTGGAATTGTAAGTTATTATATATTTACTAGAAATAGTAAAAAAGAACAAATACAATCTGAAAATTAAAATATACTATTATGTTATTTTCACTTTTAGAACATATAAAACTACAATGTTTTATATGTTCTTTTTTATATATATTACGCTTAGGGTTATCATTAATAACATTCGGATATTTCCAATTATTCCCTCTAATTATTTTGCTATACTTTCTTATATATACGGGTTAGGGGGGATTTTATGATTTTATCTGAAGCTATTAGATTACGAATTATTGAATTATTAAAAGAAAATAATTTGACTGCTTATAAACTTTCCTATCGTGCTGGAATTTCTAATTCAATTATTAGTGATTGTAAACGTGGAAAAGTAAAAGAACCTACTATTAGTTCTATAATTCATATTTGTGAAGGTTTAGGTATTGGATTAAAAGATTTCTTTGATTCTGAATACTTTCAAGATGTCGAAGCTATTGATCGCTTCGAAAAAAATCCGCCAAAAGTTGTCTAATAGAAAATTTAAAAGAGAACACTTTAATTCTTTGCAAATAAGTATTCTCTTTTTCAATTTTCTTACTTATCTTTGTTTTTATGTTTTTAACTAAACGCCCAGACCACCGCCATCCAAAATTATAACGGAATTACTTAGCAAAATTACACGTTAACGTTTTAGTGGTAATCTTTCCACTTCCCCCACAAACACCGCAAGGGTAACCAATACTACCATCCTGAGACCAAAAAGTCTTAGCCCCTCCACACCAATATACTCGTAGATTCTTTGTAACAAGAAGCAATATGAATATGCCAAACTGCAAACAAAGTGCAATCACTATTTCCTTGAAAAGTAGCCCCTTTTTCATATTTCACTACGTCACTTGAATTATCAAGTCCCCAACCTAAAAACACAGCACCCGCTCTAGTAGGAACTTCTTCACTAATTGTTTCTCCATACTCTAGAGTTTGTTCCGTTGGTCCTCCTGTTCCACCGTTCGAATCATATGTTATTTTAATTCGCTCATTATTTCCTACATATTTTGATGTACTTGCTGTTATTATAAATATGTAGCCTTCTTTCGTTAATATTTGTAATTTTGGTTCACTTTCTTCATCTGTTGATATATCTGTTATTGAATCTTGTGTAACTATTTCATTTTCTACTATTTTTTCTTTCAACTTTTCTAGTGTTACTACTCCTATATTTTCTACTTCGCCTCTTGCTAGCTCTATATCTTCTAAATATTTTGTTATTTGTTGTTTTGTTCTTGAATCTACTGCTTGCTTAAATACTCCTTCATCTTTTAATATTATCATACTTTCTCTTCTCCTTTTACTTTTGTATTCTAATATTAAAAATTTTATATTTCGCCATAACTTATTGCAATACCTTTTCCATTTTACTTTAGTAATAAATTTGCATAATTGGTTACCTTTTAATATACCCTAAAAAACTGATAAAAAAATCAAATTTTACACTAATTTTTCTATCAGTTTTCTTATTAATTTTTTTCGCTTACTTATTTTAGAATATTTAGCAAAAATTTCACTCGTTTATAATTTTACGTTCTACTCAGCTTCAAGGAACTAATATTGCACGAAATACATCTGGAATTTCTAATCGTCCAGACGTCTGGACAATTGGGTAAGTTATATAAAAATTTCTCATATTAAACAAATTTGAACGTGAATAACCTTTT
>CANRAM010000086.1 GCA_947628605.1 uncultured Clostridia bacterium
TTTTCAGTTGCTAAATCTACCATATATTTAGAAGGTGTAAGATTATCTACTGCTTGCAATCCAAATGCAATATTCCAATTTAATTGACGTTCTTTAGAATCTTTGGTTTCACCAATTTTTTCATATTTAATTTTATCTAAATAATTTGAACACATATGTGTTTTGTCCTTCCGTTATAATATTTATATTTTTATTAAAGTCCTTTAAATTATTTGCTCTATATTCTAACTTTGTTTAATATAACATATTTTATTAAAAATTTCAATTATTTGAGGTGTTATCATTTGGTTGTTGGTTTAAGTTATTTGTTTTTATTTTTCTCTTTGAATTACATCTGCATAATAAAAATATTATTAAAACATAGCTTATTAAAAAGCAACTAAATGATACATAAGAAAATATATTAATTACATTATTACTAACATTCTCAAAGAATGTAGACGCACCCATATCTCCTACATCAACAAACAAAAAGGCATATAATAAATTAGTAATGCATATTGTAAAATATATGATATAGTCTGACATTGTCTTTTCTTTCTTTCCTGCAAAAAAAATACCAACTAATACAAACAAAATACTATGTAATGGCATAATCATAAACCATATTCCCAAAACCGTAAGCCATCCAAATGTTATAATTTTTCCATATATAGTTGCTACTGCTACAACAATAGTTATTAAAATAATCCATATATTTGTTTTTATTTTTTCTGGTACTGTATTTTGATTATTGTTAGCATTCATTCCATTATTATTCATATTATTATTCATATTTTCATCCACCTTTTATATATTATTTTTTAAGTTCTATACTTCTTGATTTTACTACTTTTAAGACTTATTAAAATTTTTCAAATGTTCTATGCCAAAGGTTTCATAGAACAAAGATGATCTTTTCCAATTTTTCCATCAGGATATACATATTCTTTTACAAAAACAATATCACCAATCTTACATTCTAAATTATATTGTTCTTTCTGTTCCTTTATCCAATTTTCTGCATTTCCTTTATGCCATTCCTCTTCAACTGGATATTCTTCAAATGCTTCTTTTACATCTTTTACCTTGCCATATTCATATGCAGTTTTTAAAAAATCACTTAATTCTTCTTTCATTAAAAAAATTCACCTTTCTAAATTTTCTTGCCTCTCCTTAAACCACACTTTGCATCTTTCTTTGCTTCTTTTCTTCTTTTTCCCCTCCAATATTCTTGTTATTTATTGATGGTCTGCTAGTGGTCTCATAGTTGGAAATAGTATTACATCTCTAATTGATGCTGAATTTGTTAATAGCATTATTAGCCTATCTATTCCCATTCCTAATCCACCTGTTGGTGGTAAGCCTATTTCAAGTGCATTTACAAAATCTTCATCCATCATATTTGCTTCTTCGTCCCCTGCTTCTCTTGCTTCTACTTGTTTTTTAAATCTTTCATATTGGTCTATTGGGTCGTTTAATTCTGAATATGCATTTCCGTATTCACGACCACCTATAAATACTTCAAATCTTTCAGTTAAACGTGGGTCTTGTGGTTTTCTTTTTGTTAATGGAGATACTTCAACTGGATAATCATATACAAATGTTGGTTGTATTAATGTTTCTTCTACAAATTCTTCGAAGAATATATTTATAATATTTCCTCTATTTTTCTTTATTTCTTCAACCTCTACTCCCTTTTCTTTAGCTATTTTTATAGCATCTTCATCTGTTTGTATTTTGTTAAAGTCAACTCCTGTTACTTCTTTTATTGCATCTATCATTGTTATTCTTTTCCAATTTGGTGTTAAATCTATTAATGTTCCTTGATATTCAATTTTTGTTGTTCCTAAAATATTAGTTGCTATTGTTGAAATCATTTCTTCTGTTATATTCATCATATCGTTATAATCTTCATATGCTGAATATAATTCCATACTTGTAAATTCTGGATTATGTTTTATATCCATTCCTTCATTTCTAAATAATCTTCCTATTTCATATACTTTGTCAAATCCACCAACAATTAGTCTTTTTAAATATAATTCTGGTGCTATTCTTAAATACATATCTATGTTTAATGCATTGTGATGTGTTATAAAAGGTTTTGCTGCTGCTCCTCCTGCTATTGTATTAAGTATTGGAGTTTCTACTTCCATATATCCTTTATTATCTAAAAATTTTCTTATTTCTTTTATTATTTTGCTTCTTATTTCAAATGTTTTTTTAACTTCTGGGTTTACTATTAAGTCTGTATATCTTTGTCTATATCTTAAATCTGGATCTTTTAATCCATGAAACTTTTCTGGTAGTGGGCGTAATGATTTTGAAAGTAATGTTACTTTTTTTGCGTGTACTGATATTTCTTCGGTTCTTGTTTTAAATACAAATCCACTAATTCCTATAATATCTCCAATATCATAGGTTTTAAATTCTTTATATGTTTCTTCACCTAAATCATTTATACTTACATAACTTTGTATTTTTTCATCTGAATCTTGAATAGTACAAAATGATGCTTTTCCCATTATTCTTTTTGCTATTATTCTTCCAGCAACAGTTACATCTTTCCCTTCTAGTTCATCATAGTTTTCTTTTACTTTTCCTGCTGTATGTGTTCTGTTATATTTTGTTATTTCAAACGGATTTTTACCATTTGCTTGTAATTCTTCTAACTTTTCTTTTCTAATTTTCATCAAGTGATTTATGTCTATTTCTTGTTCTTCTATACTATTTTCATTTTTTTCCATATTTCATTCCCTACCTTTTTTACTTATAATGCACTATTATACCTTAGTTTTACCATAAAGTAAACTGTATTTTTTAAATTTTTATTGTTTATCTATTTGTGCTTTGCCATATTAGTATTGATATCTGTTATATATAAGAAAAAAGCATATAAGGCTAATAATTATCCTCATATGCTTTTTCTTGTTTATTTTGCCACTGAAGCGTATCTCCTCATAATGCTTAATACGCTTTCAGCCCACGAATAGTCGCCTGTGTTGCCTTCAGCATTAGGGGGGCAATACGTATCATTTATTTCATAAATGTTACCCCCGTGCAGATTATTCACCTGGCAAACTATTGCCGCTCTGAGTCCTTCTTCGCATAACGCGAATCTCATCGGACTTCCATCTCTATGCAACAAACCACCATAATTACAGTAGTTTACTGCATAATTTGACTGGAAGTATCCACTTTCCAGACTCATAACGGAAATTGAGAACAGTTCATTAATTTCTGTCTCCGCTAGAACTTTAGGCAAAGTGTCTACTATCGCTTGGCTTTTTATTAAGCCACTTTCGTTTAGTAGATACTTTATTTCTTCCTCTGTTAGTCCTATTTTTTTGGACATATCCATATTGTCGGATATATACAGAGAAGAAATTTTTTCCTTTGCCGTCTGGCTCGGGTCTTTAGCTTTTGCCTTAGCCTTTGCCTTTGCTATAGCTTTCCGTCTAGCCTTTTTTCTAGCTTTTGCTATAGCTTTTTTTCTAGCTTTCTCCTTTTCTTCTGCTACTTTCGCTTCTGCTTCTGCTATTTTTTCTTCGGCTACTTTCACTGCAACAGTAGCTAGCGACTGCGACGGCGTTGTTAACACCTTAGGAGCTTCTAACTCCCGTATTACGCCTGCTCTTAATTGTGGCTTAGGCGTAATTTTAGAGGCCTCTACTCCCAAATCAGTTTGTACTAGTAGCGTTAACAACGCCACCAGTATGCTAGCCTGCACTCTTCTGTTCCTCTGTTTTGTTTTCTCGTTCATATTTTTTCCTTTCTTTTGTTATGGCAAAATATCTGCCATTTGAAACATACTACAGTTACATAATTATTATAACATTTATTTACATAATTTGCAACTTTTTATTGTTTTCTATGTGATTATTTTATGATAATTTTTTGCAAACAAAAAAACTGGCAACTAAGTATTTCTAATTAGTTGCCTTTCATAGCAATTTAACTGGAACTTTCGTTCCTTTCATAGCAATCTTTTGATTACTTTCTAATACTATGATACTATATTTTACTCAAAATGTCAACGATTTATTCGTCAAATTGTATTTAATTTATGATAAAATCACCTTAAAAGTTTGTAAGCAAAAATTTCACCTTTGTATGTATAAATATA
>CANRAM010000087.1 GCA_947628605.1 uncultured Clostridia bacterium
ATACAGGAGAAGTAACAGAATTTGAAGCAACCAAAGTTAGACAAGTTATATCTTCTGGAACTGCAAATAAAGTAAAAGATATGATGCTTTCTGTAGTAGCTAATGGAACAGGTTCAAGAGCAGGCATTAAAGGTTATTCAATCGGAGGTAAATCTGGTACTTCTGAACCAATTAATTCAGATGAAGAAGCAGGATATGTTACTTCTTTTGTAGCAATTTCTCCTATTGAAAATACTCAAGTAGTTGTATTAGTTACTCTTTACAAACCACAAGGAGGTAGTCATCAAGGTGGTTCTACAGCAGCACCGGTAGTTCATAATATACTTGCTGATATTTTACCATATTTAGGAATTGAGCCTAATATAGAAAATTAAAATTTTAAAAAAGATGGCAATTTAAAATCGCCATCTTTTTCTTTGTTTCTTTATAACACAATAACTTTTAGATTTTATTTTTTTCCTTATATTCTAGTAAAGCTCTAGCAATTTGATCTGGGCATGATGTTCCTTTTCCTCCACAGTCTATTCCTTTTAATATGTTAATTATTTCATCTATTGTTTTTCCTTTTATTAGTTCAGCTACTCCAACTGTGTTTCCAGGACATCCTCCAATAATTTGTAATTTTTTTACAATGTTTCCATCTATATCAAATATCATTTGCATAGAACAAACTCCTCTTGGTGTATAAGTGTATTCCATAAACATCATCTCCTTTTTTATTATTATCTTTATTATAATAATTATAATAGATTTTAAAAAATAAATCAATGCTTATTTTTTACACCTATAACCAAAATATCATTTTGGTTTAAATCAATATATTTTTTCCATCCTTTCAATTTATTTTTATTTTGTTCTATCAGCTTAGATATTTCAATAAAATAAATCTCTATATTTAATTTATCTTGATTTAAATCATCTTTAAATAAATTTACAAATATTCTGCTATCTTGATCTAGACTCTCTCTATTTTCTAAAATAGTTATTTTTTTTGGCTTTTTTAAATTTTTTTCAAGGTAATTATTATCGCCTAAATATTTTTCATAGAACAAATCGCAAATACAAAATAATGATTCTTTTATTTTTCCTTTTTTTATTTTTTTAATAAAAATTTCTTGTTCAAAATTAGTTGAACTAATTCCAACAAATTCTACTAAATAAAAGTCATACTCAACAATGCTTTGAAATTTTTCTACTCCTTTAAAAATAATATCTTTTAAATCAATTTGTATAATTTTGCTCAAAAATCCCACTATTGCTTCTTTAGTATCATCATCTTGTAATGCGGTTATAATAGTTTGTGTAATATCATATGATGAATTTATTTATAACCCTCCTTTTTATAAATTTTGATAGTTTTAATTTAAGAATACCTTTAATTCTTATGTCGAAAAGAGTTGTGTAATTTTTAATTCATACTTATTTTGGATAATATTAATTATAAAAAACTATATCGCCTCCCTTTTTTCTAACTTTTGGACTCTTGAAAAAATTAGAATAAAATTTTTGAGCTATAACTCTTTTGAAAAAATAATATTTTCTGATGTATGCATCCATCAAAAATATTAATTATATAATTAATTGTCTAAAGTATAGAACCATTTATTGATTTTGTCAATAATTTTGTCTAATTTTATCATAACTTTTCATCGCAAATTTCGACATAGTTCGACTTTTGGTTTTTATTATTATTTTAAAATAACTGGTCAATTGAAAAAGTAAATTCAAGTTAGAAAAGGTAACTTCAAGTAGAAGATTAAAAGCTATTTAAAAGCATTTAATTAATTAAAAAAGGTTGCTTTTTCTTTTATTTTAGTGTAAAATTAATATATAAACAACCAAAAAACTGCATGGCAAACAAGCAAATTCAAGTTAATTTTTTGAAAGTGTAAGACTAACTTCTATTTGCTTGATAGGTGCTTGAAGAAGCTATTTAGTTAATGCAGGTGTTTCTGGGTGTTTACTATTATAATTATTTAATTTTTAAAAGATAAGGTTTTAGTGTGACCTTGTCTTTTTCTATCTTTTGTATGTTTAGTTTGTCCAATATTTTACTACCATAGAAGAATGAAAATGCTTCATATGGCGTTTTTCCTCCAAGAGAATCTCTTGGTACAGAGTTAATATGTGAAAACATTAAATCTACCTTTTCTTGTGTAAGTTTAGACCAGCTTATTCCATTAGGTAAAATTTCTCTAATAAAGTTATGATTATTCTCAACATGAGGCTTTTGACTAGGTGTTTGAGCATCACAATAAAATATGTTACTTCGTATTTCTCCTGTTTCTGCATTTATTTCAAATAGTTGTGGCTTAGCAAATTCTGTACCTCTATCTGTTAGCAAAAGTGAAAACAATTTTGAATAATCAGCTTCTAATTTTTCTTGGAATATATCTAAAGAACTTGCCATAGAACTAGATGTTTTTTCACTATGCAGAATACCTATCATAAGACCTGTATGCTCAAATATAAATGTTTGGATATATGGTCCTGATTCATTATTATAAACTGTATCCATTTCAGTTGTAGGTACATTAGGATGTTCCTTAATAAAGTTTATATAGTCACTATATTTTCTGCCTGTATAATCAGCAGGTTCATTTCTTTTCTTTAGTTTTTTTGATTTGATTTTTCGCTTTACTTTTCTCTTTAATGAGATATTTGTTATACCCCAATCTCTAAATAAACCCATTTCTATATATGTATAAAGAGTTTTAGAGCATAAATTAATCTCTTTGTGGTTTTCTAAAATTTGATAAATAGATTGTCCTTGTTCAATTAATGGTGCAATAATATGTGCAATAGTGTTTAGCTCAGGATAAGTTAAATTAACGCCTTCTCTAGAGTCTTTTAAAGTATATAAATATTGTTCATGAGCCGATTTAGCTTTATAAAAATATTTATCTAATTTACATTTTCTTATATCTGGGCAATTATTACAAGCACCTATAAAACGATCTCTTCTAAAACAAGGTTCTTCTTCATAATCCATACATTTACTAATGCACACTTTACAATCTTTTAAATGAATACATTGATTAGAATAATTATATAAATTTCTTGGCTTAAGTTTTCTATTTCTTTTAATTTCTTTTGAAATAGTAGAAAGGCTTTTGTTTAAAGATTTAGCTATTTCAAATTTTCTTAAACCTTTTTCAATACCTTCCTCAATTAATTTTCTGTCATCTAAAGAAAGATGTTTACCATTAAAATTACTAGTCATAAATCCTCTTTTCTCCAGAAACACCTATAAGGCAATTATAACAAATATAAATAAAACTTACAATAATGATAGTGTAAGACTTATTTATGTTTATTTATATTCTAACTTGAATTTACTTTTTCAATTTACCGCATATTTTATGACAAATAAAAAGTTTGACTTTAAATCCAATTTATGGTATAATGCAAAATATAGTAAATGAGATTTTAAACCAAAAAGAAATGAGATAAATTAAATAAAACCTAAGATTTTTAATTTAAAGATGTTGGGAAATATATGTAAAAGTACATATATATTTTTTGTGCTTGTCATATTCTTAAGATTTTTAATTTAAAAGTCAATTATTCCTATGGTTAAAAATTTTAAATAAGACAAAAAGGAGAGAAAAAAAGAGAAGATGGAGGAAAAGAGAAAATTTACACAAGAAGAGAAAAATAAGCTATCTAAGCAAGATAGTAATGTAAGAATAAATAGTAGGAGAAGAAGTACAAGAAGAAATTATGAAGAGAGTAAAAATGAACCCAAAACTATTGAAAAAACAACTAAAAGTGTAAAAAGAGAATTTAAAAAAGACGAAAGACCAAAAAGAAATGTAACTTCAAGAGAAAGAAAAAAGGAAAGCATAAGTTTAAATAAATCTAGATTAAAAATAATTCCATTGGGAGGATTACACGAAATAGGAAAAAATATAACAGTTTTCCAATATGAAGAAGAAATGATAGTTGTAGACTGTGGGTTGTCTTTTCCAGAAGATAATATGCTAGGAGTAGACTTAGTTATCCCAGATATAACATATATTGTAAAAAATCAAGAGAAGTTAAAGGGAATTGTAATTACACATGGTCATGAAGACCATATAGGAGG
>CANRAM010000088.1 GCA_947628605.1 uncultured Clostridia bacterium
AAAGAAGGATACATATTTGTAATAACAGCAAAAACATCAGAATATGCAGGAAGTGGAGATAAGATACCAACTCCGCCAGAAATTAGTTGTAATCCTGAGATTAATGTTCAAAGTAACGGTACTGGCGAGATTCGCTTTTCTGTCGGTGAGGGTTGGAGTTATTGTATTGGATGCAAGGTAAGTATGAGTGGGTCAACAGATGCAGACGGGAGTTACTATTCTGTTGTTGAGTATATTGGCGATGCACGTGTGGTATTGACATGTTGGATATGGCAGTGTGAGAAGGGCGGTTATTGTAGTAGTGTTGGTAAGAGTCCGTTCATAAGGGAAGGTTGCACAAAGGGAGAAATTATCATTCGTGGCGAACTTGGTGCTGGTTATAAGAATTTAAATAGATTTACTAATTGTTCATTTTGGCTAGAATGGGTGAAAAATGAACAACGGTGATATTGTTTATGAAAAACCATAAGAGGTAAAAGAAAAAAGGGAATATTTTAATAAGTATAAAAATGAAAAAATTACAATGTAACAAATATGAAACACCAATGTAACACAAACGTAACAAAACACTGAAAAGTGTTGAAAAAACTGAGAAAGATGCAAGTGACACTATTAAATTTTTTTTGACATTTTACAACACAAATGATATAATCACAACATAATTATGAAGTGGGTGATGAAATGATTTACAGGGATGATATCACAAATTTAAAAACGGACATATCAGAAAACATAGGACAAAAGATAATAGTTAAGGGTACATTAGGAAGAAGTAAATTTTTTGAAAAAGAAGCCACAATAGAAAAAGCATATCCAAACTTATTTATAGTAAAATATGATGAAAACAATAGAAATGTTACGTATAGTTATACAGACGTACTAACAAGAACAGTAGAAGTAAGTTTATTTGACGGAGAAGCATATAATCCTATTATTCCGCCACCAGTAGAAACAAAAAAACACAAACACACACTTTAAAAGAAAATTTATTTCTATATAAAAATTCCTAGAAAATAGGAATTTTTTTTTTGCCTCATAATATACATTATATATAAAACAATATTTAAAGGAGGAAAAAATATGCAGGTAGATGTGACAAAGGAAAATGTTATATTAAATAAAATAGTAGGAAAGAAAAATGAAACTATAATAGTAGAAGGCGATATGATAGTACCAGACATAAAGCCAGATATATTAAACACAATAAATACAACAGGAAATGTATGTATATATAAAAAAGAAGTATTAGAAGGAAAAGTAAGAATAGATGGAGAAGTAAATGTATATGTAATATATCTTGCTGATAATAATGAAGTAGCAACAAGAAGTTTAAACACAAACATTGATTTTACACAAGTTTTAGATTTTGAAGGTTGCAATCCAGAAATGAGTTTAGATGAAAATGTAACAATAAAAAGTATTGAATGTAAAATATTAAATGGAAGAAAAATAAATGTAAAAGCAACATTACAATTCGATATGAAAATATATTCAAACGAAAATGTAGATATTATAAAGCAAATAAACAATATAAATGATATACAAATGTTAGAAACAGAATTAAATGTAAATTCACTAGTTGGAGAAGGTTCTACAAAAACATATGCTAAAGACACGTTAGCAATAGACAATATAGATAATTTAGCTGAAATATTAAAAGTAGATTTATCAATTATAAACAAAGACATAAAAATAAGTTACAATAAAGTACTAGGAAAAGCAGATATTTCAGTAAAAATGATGTATTTAACAGAAGACAACAAAATTAAATTAGTACAAAGTAAAATACCAGTTATGGGATTTGTTGACATTGAAAACATAGACGATACAAATATATGTGATATGAAATATAAGCTAAAAAATGTGTTAGTAAAACCTAATTCTGTTGAAGAACATTCTGTATACATAGAAATTGAAGTAGAGCTATATTGTAGAGTATATGAAAACAAAGATATAAAATTAATACAAGATTTATATAGCCCAAGTGAAAATCTAAATTTTAATCAAAGATGTGTTAACACAATGTCAAACAAATATGAAACAAAAAATATGTGTAATATACGTGAAAAAATAATGCTTCCAGATATAGGAGGAAACGAAATTTATGATGTAGCGGTAAAACCTATAATACAAAACACAGAAATTACCAATTCACAAGTAATATACGAAGGAGAAATAGAACTAAACTTTATATATGCATCAAATAACACTGCAGGAATAGATGTAAAACAAATGAGCTTACCACTTAATTTCAATATAGATGTTGGAAATATTAAAACAGGAATGAACATTGATACAGATATAGAAGTAATAAATCAAGATTTTATAGTAGGAACAGATGGAAATGTAGATAGCAAAATAGATTTAGAGTTTAATTTAAAAATATCTAATACAACACAAGTAAATATTATAGAAGAAGTAAATATTGATGAAACACGAGATAAACAAATATATAGTATGGTTATTTACTTTGTAAAACCAGATGATACACTATGGAAAATTGCAAAAAAATTCAGAAGTACAGTATCAGACATTGCAAGAGTAAATAATATTGAAGATGAAAATAAAATTTATGTAGGCCAACAATTATTTATTCCAAAATATATGTACACAAAAAATGAAATATCTGCATAATATATATAAATTCTAGGGATTGCATAAAGCAATCCCTATTTTAAATGCGAAAAATAAAAAAGGGGGACATTATGGCAGTAATTTATTCAAGAAAAAGAATAAGACTTCCGAAACCATATAGAAAAAAGCATAGTTTTAATTTGAAGATAAATAATAAAAAAATAAAATTTTTAACAATAATAATAATCGCAATTTTAACGTTTGTAATAATAATAAAAGCAAGTACTCCTATTTTCGAAACAATATGTAAAGATAAAGCAAAAAGTATAGCAACAATAATATGTAATGAAGAAACAACAAAAGTAATGAAAAATTATCAATATGAAGATATAGTAACTATATATAAAGATACAAATGAAAATATAACTATGATAAAAACCAATATAACATCTATAAACTTTATAATATCAGAAGTAGCAGAAAAAATACAAAAAAGTATAGAAGAAACAACATCAGAACAAATTGAACTAAAACTAGGAGAATTTTTAGGTAACAAATTATTATCAGGAATAGGCCCAGTAATTCCAGTAAAATTATCAACCGTAGGAAATGTGCAAACAGATTTAAGAAGTGAATTTAGAGCAGAGGGAATAAATCAAACAATGCATAGAATTTATTTGCAAATAGAATGTGAGGTAAGCATTTTAACACCATACAAAAACATACAGGAAAAAATATCAAATCAAGTATTAATAGCTGAAAACATAATAGTAGGAAAAATTCCAGATACATATTACAATATAGAGGGGTTAAGTAATGATAATACGCTAGATATATTAGAATAGTAAATATAGTATAAAATGAAAAAGAGAGTATTAACCAGAGCATAAAAAATAAGAAATGAGTACAAAATACTATACCCATTTCTTATTTTAAGCTTCAAAATAAGTATTAGTATCTTCAAACAACTGCTCAAGTGATATATTCAAAACCTTACAAAAAGCCATAGCTTCAAAATCTTTCACAGTTTTCTTACCATATTCAATTTCGTATATATCACATATATACATAGTTACACCAAGCAAGTCTAATTTTCTACAAAGAGCAGGCTGAGATAATTTCTGCTGATTTCTGTATTTGCGTAAATTATTACCAATAATATTTAAATTTCCATTTAAAGTTTTAACTTTCATTCGACAAATCCTCCTAAAATATTATAAAAATTTTATACTAAAAGTATAAAAATTGTTACAGGATGTAGTTGTAATAAGGAAAAGAAAGCATAAAAAATTTGATAAAAATACCATTGACACAAAATTACAGGATGTAGTATAATGTTTTTGAAAGCTACAGGATGTAGCATAATGTTTTGCAAATACAAAAGAATAGGAGATGGAAGTATGAGAAACAAAGGAATAACACTAGTAGCACTAGTCATAACAATAATAGTGTTATTAATACTAGCCCGGAGTAACAATAAATCTAACATTAGGA
>CANRAM010000089.1 GCA_947628605.1 uncultured Clostridia bacterium
GTTATGTATTGAATGAAGTAGCATATTTTACAAAATATATAGCAGAATGGAAAGGATAAAAAAATATTTGCAGTAAAAAGAGAGGTTGAAAGAAAAGGAGAAAAGACAACAGAAGTAAGTTGTTATTTAAATAGTAAAAACGCAAGTGCAGAGGAATTATTGAGATATACGAGAAATCATTGGCAAATAGAAAGTATGCACCATATATTAGATGTAACATATGATGAGGACAAGTGCAAATTGCCAATCAAAAGAGCTCAAGAGAATTTAAATATCTTTAGAAAAACAGGAGTAAGCATTCATAAGAAATATTTAAAAGAAAAAAAGCAAACAATCAAATCAAATATGTTCAATTGCTTGCTTAATGATAGATTACTCTTGGAAGTTATTGGAAATATTACAAAATTGTAATAAGTGTTGAAATTACCCTGTGCCTTGTTAAGTGAACCTTGACAATTTAATATTTAAAATGTAATATATATTTATCATTAAAAATTAATTTTTGTCAGTCAATTATTTAATTTTAAAAAATTATCATAAGAAGTTTAAAGTTTACACAAACTTTCCGATACATTCATTTTATTATTTTTTTAGTTCTTCTATAAACATTTTATTTAACATTTGTGGATTAGCTTTTCCTTTTGTTTGTTTCATAGCTTGACCTACAAGAAAACCTAATGCTTTATCTTTTCCGCCCTTGTAATCTGCTACAGATTGTGGATTTTCTTCTAAAACTTTTAAAACAACTTCTTTAATTGCTCCTTCATCTGAAATTTGAATCCACCCTTTTTCTTCTATAATCTCCTTAGGAGATTTTGGCTCTTTAAATAATTCTTCTAGAACTTTTTTTGCGATTGCACTACTAATAGTTCCTGCATCAATTAATGTAATTAACTCTGCAAGTTCTTTATATGTAAAAGGAATTTCATTTGGTTCTTTTTCTTCTTCATTTAATATACGTAAAATATCTGATAAAATCCAGTTACATACTGCTTTTGCATTACCGCA
This sequence comes from uncultured Clostridia bacterium, assembly GCA_947628605.1. Taxonomy (GTDB): domain Bacteria; phylum Bacillota; class Clostridia; order TANB77; family CAG-508; genus RGIG8482. Next base: position 1,009 of record CANRAM010000089.1, read on the forward strand.
AACTTCAAGTGTATTTTCAAATAAATTCGATAAATACTTAGATGAAGTTAATAAATCTGCATCCCTTACACTTAAACCATATTCTGATAAATATCTATTTTTTCTACTTTCTGGTAACTCTGGCAAAGATTTTCTTATGTTTTCAATATATTCATTAGATAAACGAATTGCTACTAAATCTGGTTCTGGAAAATAACGATAATCTTGTGCATCTTCTTTATCTCTCATAGAAAATGTTCTTCCAGATACATCATCCCATCTTAATGTTTCTTGCTCAACAACTCCTCCATCTTCTATTAAATCTATTTGTCTATCTATTTCATACTCTATTCCTCGAACTATAGACCTAAATGAATTCATATTTTTCATTTCAGTACGAGTACCTAATTTTGTTTCTCCTTTTTTTCTAACAGAAACATTAACATCTGCTCTTAGAGACCCTTCTTGCATTTTACAGTCAGACACTTCAATATATTCAAGTATAGATTTTATTTTTCTTAAATAATTTTCTGCTTCTTTACTTGAACTTATATCTGGCTCTGAAACTATTTCTATTAATGGAACTCCTGCACGGTTTAGGTCTACTAAAGTTCCTCCACCAAAATCATCATGATTTAATTTTCCTGCATCTTCTTCTATATGTATTCTTGTAATTCTTATTGTTTTTTTATTTCCATTTTCATCCTCTATTTCAATTGCTCCTTTTTTGCACAATGGTTTATCATATTGTGAAATTTGATAAGCTTTTGGTAAATCTGGATAAAAATAGTTTTTCCTATCGTTTTTACTATTTTGCTCAATATCGCAGTTCATAGCAAGGCCTGCTTTTACTGCATATTCAACTACTTTCTCATTTAATACTGGTAATGTTCCCGGTAATGCCATACAAATTGGGCAACAATGTGTATTTGGTTCTCCTCCAAATTCTGTAGGACAGGAACAGAATATTTTCGTTTTTGTAGAAAGTTCTGCGTGTACTTCTAGTCCTATTACAACTTCATAATTTTCTCTTGACATAATTCTTTCCCTCCTTAAATTTTAAATTGTGGTTTATCTTTAAAATTTGTATTTTGCTCGTATGTGTATGCTGTGTTTAATAACGTTCCTTCTGAAAAGGCTTTTCCTACTAATTGAAATCCTATTGGTAGTCCTTCACTGTTTAGTCCACAAGGTATACTAATTCCTGGAAGGCCTGCTATATTTACAGGTACTGTACAAAGGTCTGCTAAATACATTTCTAGTGGGTCGTTAACTTTTGAACCTATATCAAATGCAACGTTTGGTGATGTTGGAATTAATAAAACATCATATTTTTCAAAGTTCTTTTTAAATTCATTTTTTACAAGAGTTCTAACTTGTTGTGCTTTTTTATAATAAGCATCATAGTAACCAGAAGAAAGTACATAAGTTCCTAAAATAATTCTTCTTTTTACTTCATCGCCAAAACCTTCGTCTCTTGAATTACGATAAATATCTTTTAAATTTTCAAAGTTTTTTGTACGATAGCCATATCTAATTCCATCAAATCTACCTAAGTTAGAACTTGCTTCTGCACAAGCTATAATATAATAAGTAGCAAGTGCATATTCTGCTACATTTAATGAACATTCTTCTACAATTGCACCAAGTTCTTCATATTTTTTAATTACTTTCTTTATTGCTTCTTTTACTTCTTCATTAATTCCTTCTCCAAAATATTCTTTTGGAACTCCAATTTTTAAACCTTTTACATCATTTTTTAAAGCCTTTGTATAATCTTCCTTTGGAATATCTATTGAAGTAGAATCTTTCGTGTCGTGCCCTGCTATAATATTTAAAAGCATACTTGCATCTTTTACATCTTTTGTTAAAGTTCCTATTTGGTCTAACGAAGATGCAAAAGCTACAAGCCCATACCTTGATACTAGCCCATAGGTTGGTTTTAAACCAACTATACCACAAAATGATGCTGGTTCACGAATACTTCCTCCTGTATCTGAGCCTAATGCCCAAGGTACCATTCCAGCTGATACTGCTGCTGCTGAACCTCCTGAAGACCCTCCTGGTACTTTATTTAAGTTCCATGGATTTCGTGTTTTTTTAAAATATGAGTGTTCTGTTGAACCTCCCATTGCAAATTCGTCCATATTTAATTTTCCTAAAGAAATCATTCCTGTTTCATTTATTTTTTCCATAACTGTTGCATTGTATGGAGATACAAAGTTTTCAAGCATTTTTGACGCACAAGTTGTTTTTTCACCTTTTGTACATATATTATCTTTTATTCCTATTGGAATTCCTGCTAATTTTGATGTGCTATTTTCTATTTCTTCTAATTTTCTATTTACTACATCTTTATTAGTAACTGTAATAAATGCACCTACGTCTTTTTCTTTTTCTTCTATTCTGTTTTGATATGCTGTTAGGATTTCTTGTTTAGTAAGTTCTTTCTTTTCTATTTTATCTAACAATTCACATACTGTTAATTCATAAATTTCCACTAAAATTCCTCCTTGTTTATTTGTTACTTACATATAATAATAATTATACTAATTAATTACTTTTGGAATTTTAAACATTCCTTCTTGCTTTTCAGGTGCATTTTGTAATAATTCTTCCCTTGTTATTTCTTGTTTTATTTCATCTTTTCTAAATACGTTATAATTTTCATTAGCACCAATAGTTTCTTCTAAACCTTCTATTGGTGCTTTATTAACTACTTCTGCAAAATTTAAAATTTCTTCTAATTGCCCCATATAATTATTTACTTCTTCTTCGTTCAAATTTAAGTTTGCTAATTTTGCAATATGTAAGAGTTCTTCTTTACTTACTTGCATTATTTACTCACTCTCCTAACCTTCTATATAGTTCTATATTATATATCCGTTTAAGCAAAAAAACAAGTTCAAATTCAAATTTTTTTATTCTATGAATGACAACATTATTTTAAATGTTTTATAAAATTAGGC
>CANRAM010000090.1 GCA_947628605.1 uncultured Clostridia bacterium
TCTTAGGTTTTTTGGCTATTCATTCGAAAAATTTATGAATATATCTTTTAGATGAAATATGGTACAAAATATACGATTTATGACAAACAATATTCTTGTAGGGAAGAGGTACATAAATTGAATTTACTTTTTGCATTGCATATATACATACAATTGTGATACAATAATATGGAAAAATCGTAATGTAGAAAGCGAGCGATATATATATGATAAAAAGTACTTTAATTGAAGTAATTCACGAAATGGAAGAAGTTGCTAAACTTTTTAAACTAGAACCATTTGATATATTTCTAATTGGTGGAAGTGCATGTATTTTAGGTGAATATACGAATCGTGCCACTTTAGATATAGACTTTATAGACTTAGGCTATCCTGCTAAATATGGTAAAGCTTTTGTTTTATTAAGAGATTATGATATGTTAGAATATGAAAGTACTATTTTATCACCTACTTATAAAAATAGAGCAATAAAATTAAACGAGTTCAATTTTATAAATGTATATATACTATCAAAAGAAGATATTGCAATAAGTAAGATAATACGTCTTGCTCCAAAAGATATTGAGGATTTAAATCAAATTATACCTTTATGCGATAAACAACTTTTGAATAATATTATAGATGAAATTCTGTGTAGAGATGATTTATTTGAAAGCAAGAAAACAGAATTTATAAAAAAATTAAAAATATTTAGGGAGAAATATAATGTATAGAATTTTTTGTGAAAGTTATCTTAATTTTATAAAAACATTTTCTGATGATAGCTATAGATTAACTATTGCTAAACCTCTTGAATTGATTGTTGACTTTAATAAATATTCAAAAGAGAAAGAAAATGAAAGTATATTGTATAAGAAACTATGTGATTTAATTTATTTTATGTATAATAATATTAGTAAATTTCCAAAGTTAAAAGCATTTTTGTGGACATTAGATGCACGAAATGTAGTTTATAAAAATTACAATGTTTCTTCTTTAGAAGAATTAGAAGAACAAACTAAATTAGTTAATTCTTTTTTAAAATTAGCATATTGGTATTAAAAAAAGACTAGAAAACTCAAAAACGAATCTAGTCTTTTTTGTAATTATGCTTTTTTATCTAATAACCAATCTATAATATTTTTATGAATAATCCCATTGTTACTATAATCTATTTTATCCATAGTAAGAACATATTTAGGATAATTATCCGCTACATTTTTGTATGCACCAAACTCTCTTTCAATTACTTCGTCACTAGATAAATAATCTGACACTTGAATATAAAATCTATCTCCAAAATTATCTATAACGAAATCTATTTCTCCATTATCAAGTTTTCCTATATATACCTCATATCCTCTTGCAATTAATTCATTGTATACAATATTTTCTAATCTTCCACCTACCTTTTTTTCAAGAGGACTACTTTTTAAATGTAAAATACCCAAATCAGCCAAATAATATTTTTCTAATAATGTCATAACAGATTTTCCTCGAATATTGTATCTATTAACTTTACTTACTAGCATAGAATTGTTTATATATTCTATATAATTTAATACTGTATCAACACTTACAGTGATATTATCACTTTTAAGAAACTTAGTGATGGAATTAGCAGATATAACTCCTCCTATATTCTCCATCATAAATTGAATTATTCTATTTAGAAGATTTATATCTTTTATACTGTTTCTTTCTACTATATCCTTTAAAATAACCGTATTATATAAGTCTCTCAAATACATTTTTCTTTCGTGTATACTTGTAGAATTATATATTTGTGGCATACCACCCCATTCTATATATTCTAAAAAAGCTTCATCGTCGCTTTTTTCTATTTTTAAACTTTTTTGCAATTGAATATATTCTGAAAAAGTAAAAGGTAACATTCTTATACTAATATACCTTCCAGCCAAGTGTGTTGCTAATTCACCTGATAGTATTTTGCTATTAGAACCAGTTATAAATATACTAGCATTTAAAGTAGCTCTAAATGAATTAATAACTTTTTCAAAATCTTGCACATTTTGTATTTCGTCGAAAAGCAAATAATACTTCTTTTCGTCTTTAATTTTGCTTTTTACATATTCATTAAATTTTTTTGGATTAGTATAATCTATATAATCATAATCCTCAAAATTTATATATATAATATGTTGTTCATCTATTCCTTTTTCTTTTAATTCTTCTATTATTTGTAACATTAAAATTGATTTACCACAACGCCTTACACCAATTATTATTTTTATAAGGTCACTATCATATGAATCACGAATTTTTTCTAAATACATTTCACGTTTTATCATATTAAATCATCTCCTACATTTATATTTTAGCATTTTTTTATAAATATGTCAAAAGTTTATAGTATACTCGAATGTTTTTAAATTATTAAAAAACTTTCGACTTCATATCGATATATAATATATTAAATCCTTTGCAATTAGTATACCAAAAATCATATTAAATTACTATAAAAATAAAAGAAATTCAATAAAAGTAGAATATGATTTATAAAATAAATTTGACAAAGTTCTATATACGTTGTATAGTAAAAAAATGGAAAGGAGCGAAAAAATGGTTAACTTAGCAAAATTAGAAAAAATTTCTTTAAAAAATCATCCTGAAATTAAGGAAAGTAAAATTCAAGAATTTATTTTTGAGGACCCAACTGTATTGGGATTAGGAGAATTAGTATCAATACAAAAAGAAAGAAGACAACCTCAAGGTGGTAGATTAGACCTACTATTTGCAGATGAAAATAATACAAGATATGAAGTTGAACTTCAATTAGGAGCAACTGACCCCAGTCATATTATGAGAACCATAGAGTATTGGGATACAGAGAAAAAAAGATATCCTCAATACGACCACTGTGCAGTAATTATTGCCGAAGAAATTACTGCTAGATTTATGAACATTATTCAATTGTTTAATGGTGCTATACCTTTAATTGCTATACAAGTTTCTGCATATAAAAATGGAGATAAAACTGTACTAATTTTCACAAAAATAATTGATAGATTAACTTTAGGAACAGATGAGGAAGAAGAAGTTGAAACAGCTGATAGAAATTATTGGGAAAATCATAGTACTACTAAGATAATGAAAAATGTTGATGAAGTGTTTAATGATTTAAAAGATTTAGCGGTTGGATATGAACTTAAATATAACAAGCCTTACATAGGCATAGCAAAAGAAGGTAATGTAAAAAATTTTATTTCGTTTATACCTAAAAAGAATTTTTTCCATTTTATAGTTAGAGGAAATGAAGATTCCGAAAAAATGGAAAAATTGAAAGTTGCTAATTTAGAAGTTTTATATAATCCTAGTAGCAAGGAATATAAAATAAGATTTAATACTCTTGAAGAATATAAGAAGAATAGAGAATTGATAAGAGAATTAGTAAAAGATTCAATGGAATATTATAATATTTATTAAGATTTTTGGAATGCTATGTTAAAAAGATTCGTCTAGTTATTTTAATAATATAACTTGATGAATCCTTTTTTATTTTTCCGAATAGGCAGTGGAGATGACGAAAAAGCTAAAGAATTGTTACAAAATGCAGAAGCAATAAAAGATATAGAAGTATAACACCATATGAAGATATGATATATGTAAAAGTAAAATATAGTAATTTTAACACCGTAACAGGTGCTAGTTGCCCAGTTGTACCACTAACATTTATATTTTTATATGCATATTTTTACCACGAATATTATCGTCAAGTTGCATATTTTTACCACGAATAATTAATAGTATATGCATATTTTTTCCTAAATATACTATGATTCTTACCAAAATTATGCACAAAATGAACATTTTACGATAAAGGAGATTAAAAATGTTGATGGTACAGTAGCCAGTGAAGACAGCACAGCTG
>CANRAM010000091.1 GCA_947628605.1 uncultured Clostridia bacterium
TAGATGCTTTTATACCTAAAATTTGCCTATTTTTGATTGTTTCTCATAAAACTTTTGCAAAATACCGAAACTTAAAACAACATTATTATATAAAATACAAGCGAACAAAATAAATTTTGGAAAAAATATTATATTTATACTATTGCAATTTATATAAATTATGATATACTTTAGTAAATTGATTGGTATTTGTATCCAATCGTGGGAAACAAAAAGTTGTAGATAAATACGATGTCTGTTCCAACGACGTATCTGTTTGAACTAATTTAACTAAAAAAACCCAATTATCTCATTACAATAAATTAAAATATTTAAAGGAGATTATTATGTTTAATTTTAATTTCGACAGAAGAATAATATACATAGTATTAGCGGTTATGATGATAATGACATTAGCTAGTATGTCTCAAAGCGATTTATTAGGAATACTTTTAACATTACCTGGAGTAATTATAGCAATTACTTTTCACGAATTTGCACACGCATTTGTTGCATACAAATTAGGAGACGATACACCTAAAATGCAAGGAAGGTTAAACTTAAACCCTCTAAGCCATATAGACCCTATAGGAATTATACTATTAATTTTTGCACATATTGGCTGGGGAAAACCAGTACAAATAAACACTAGAAATTTTGATAGAAAATATTCACAGTCTGGAGGAGAAGCATTAGTTTCTTTAGCAGGACCAATGATGAACTTTATACTAGCAATAGTATTTACAATAATATATTATGTAATACTAAAATTTGGCAATGGCTTATTTTCAGTACAAGTAAGTTTAGTGATTTTAGCATTAATACAATATACTATTATTGTAAACATTGGGCTAGGAGTATTTAATTTAATACCACTACCACCATTAGATGGAAGCAAAATATTTAGAAACTTTATGCCTTATAATGTAAAAGCGTGGTTAGATAAATACGAAAGTGTTTTTTATATGGTATTTCTTCTTTTATGGTTTACAAATCTTGCAGGAATAATAATATCGCCAATTATAGAATTAATTGCAAATGGATTAATTAATGGAATAGGATTATTATTTGGAATGTAATATTAAGGATGATAAAAATGGAAAAAGATATTTATATTTTAGGAATTGAATCAAGTTGTGATGAAACTTCTGTATCAGTTGTAAAAAACGGTAGAGAAGTTCTTTCAAATATAATAAATTCGCAAATAAATATACATAAAAAATTTGGAGGAGTAGTACCAGAAATAGCATCAAGAAATCATATTGAAGCCATTTCAGAAGTTACAAAGCAAGCCCTTTTAGAAGCTAAACTTACATTCAACGATATTGATGCTATTGCGTGTACATATGGGCCAGGATTAGTAGGAGCATTACTTGTAGGAGTTTCATATGCAAAAGCATTAAGCTATGCACTAAATAAACCACTTATAGCAGTAAATCATATTCAAGGTCATATTGCAGGAAACTATATTACACATAAAGAATTAAAACCACAATTTTTATGTGTAATAATATCAGGAGGTCATACACACTTAGTAAATGTAAAGGATTATCTTGAATTTGAAATACTAGGAAAAACAAGAGATGATGCAATAGGTGAGGCATTTGATAAAGTTGCAAGAGTAATAGGATTAGAATATCCAGGTGGCCCTAAAATAGATAAACTAGCATATGAGGGAGAACCTAATATTGAATTACCACATACATATTTTGATAACTTAGATTTTAGTTTTAGTGGAATAAAAACTAAAATATTAAACTTGTACCATAAAAACCCAAATATAAATAAAGCAGATTTATGTGCAAGTTTCGAAAAAACAGCAACAGATATGCTAATAAATAATACACTAAAAGCTATAAAACAAATAAATATAAAAAAAATAGCACTAGCAGGAGGAGTATCTGCAAATAGTTATATTAGAAATAGTTATAAAGAGTTAGAAAAACAGGGAATAGAAGTATATTTTCCAGATATATCATTATGTACAGACAATGCAGCAATGATAGCTTCAGCTGGCTATTATAATTATATAAATGAAAAAATAGCAGATTTAAAATTGAATGCTATACCAAATTTAAAAATATAGCAATTTAAAAATAAGGAGGAAAAAATTTGGCTATTTATGCTATATCAGATTTACATTTATCTTTCAAAAATCCAAAACCAATGAATATTTTTGGAGATAATTGGCAAAACCACGAAGAAAAGATAAAAACGGACTGGGAGAGCAAAGTAAATAACGAAGATATTGTAATTTTACCTGGAGATTTTTCTTGGGCAATGAGTTTAGAAGAAGCATATTTAGATTTTAAATATCTTAATAGTTTACCAGGGGAAAAGTATTTATTAAAAGGAAACCACGATTATTGGTGGACTACACTTAAAAAAATGCAACAATTTTTAGAAGATAACAATTTTTTTACAATTCATTTTATAAATAACAATAGTTTTCTTTGTGAAAATTGTATAATAGCTGGAACTAGAGGTTGGCAATTAAACGAGCAAGAAAATGATGAAAAAATTTTCAAAAGAGAATTAGCAAGACTTGAATTGTCAATTCAATCAGGAATAAAAAACTATGGGGAAGAAAAAGAAATTTTTATATTTATGCATTATCCTCCAATAACAAAAACAGCAATTTCAAACAATTCTGAATTAAAATTTGTTGATATAATGAAAAAATACAATGTTAAAAGGTGTTTATATGGGCATTTACATTCATATGCACACTCATATGCAGTAGAAGGAGAATTTTCTGGAATACAATTTAATTTAATAAGTGCAGATTATTTAAACTTTAAATTATTAAGAATAAAATAAAGCATACATAAAATAGAATTAAGAACTATTTATGTATGCTTTGTTTATGTAATATTTTATTTAGATTTCTTTTCTTTTTCTTCTTTAAATATTTCTTTTACACTTCCCAAACTACTTAAAGCAGCTGTTGCTTCAAAAGGAATGAATACTTTATTTGCTTCACCGTTTGCTACTTTTTCTAAAGCTTCTAAAGATTTTAATTGTACAAGTTTATCATCTGGGTTTGCGTTTTTAATTGCTGTGTAAATCATTTCAACTTCTTTAGCTTTAGCATCTGCTACTTGTCTAATAGCTTCAGCTTCACCGGCAGCACGTCTTATTTTAGATTCTTTATCAGCTTCAGCTTGAAGAATTGCAGCTTCTTTTTGACCTTCAGCAATAGTAATAGCAGATTGTCTTTCACCTTCAGCTTGAAGAATTAATGCTCTTTTATTTCTTTCAGCATTCATTTGTTTTTCCATTGCATCACGAATATCAGCAGGAGGTGTAATATCTTTGATTTCAACTCTATCTATTTTGCATCCCCATTGGTCTGTTGCTTCATCAAGAATAGCTCTTAATTGGTCATTTATTGCATCCCTTGAACTAAATGTTGAATCCAAATCCATTTTACCAACAATATCACGTATAGTAGTAATTGCTAAGTATTCAATACCTTTTTTCAAAGATTGAATTTCATAAACTGCTTTTGCTGGGTCAGTAATTTTATAAAATACAACTGTATCAATAGTAATTGTAACATTATCTTTTGTAATAACTCCTTGAGGTGGAATATCCATTGTTTGTTGTTTTAAACTAACAACACTACG
>CANRAM010000092.1 GCA_947628605.1 uncultured Clostridia bacterium
ACTAGCGACTTGCTAAGTCTTACTAGGTTTGGACTTGCACCAAACTAGACGTTGCGCACCGAACTGGCGCACCTCCTCATTTATTTTAGCATAAAGTAACTAATTTATGCAATTTTCTTCTATTTTCATTACTTTTTTACAAGCTTCTTTTTCTATTTTATTTACTAGATCATTTGCCATAAACATCATCTCCTCTTTTCAACTGTTCGGGATTTCCGAATAGTTAAATTTTATTATTTTATTTCTTCTATTTATATAATATTTCTAAAACTTTTTCAATAGTTTTTGCGAAATTTTGTTCTTGTTTTTTATTTATATTTTTGTTTTATTCTATCAGAAATAATATCGGTAAATCCCCAAAAGTACTAACTCTCTTTGGGGATTTACTATTTTATTAAAGAAATTAATTAATTTAATGTTTAAGATATTTATAAAAAATACTCTCTTAAAACATTCTTCAATAAAATATTTTCGAAATCACTTATACTTTTTGTTATTTTCATCCTGATACTTTTTCGTATCTTTCGCTATTATTATAATGCCTATCATAGATAAACCCGCAATAGGAGCAGCTACATAAGGTTCCATCATTCCTTTTGAACCACTTATGATAGAAACTGCACAAATAACACAAAACAGAAAAAATAACAAAATAGAATTTTTTGTTGAAACAATGTTGTCTACCAAATTTGATTTCTCTGGTTTTTTTACAAACTGTTCAAGAGCTGGGTCCTCAAAAGAATTATTCCGTTCATACTCTTCTAACATTTTGCTAAAATCCTCTTTTGACATTCCTATAGATGTTAATTTTTCATTGCTCTCTTGATTCATAAAAACTTACCTCCTATTCTTCCATTGGGAATTTTATCTAGTACATTATACCAAAAAATTATTAAAAACACTAGTATTTTACATAAAAATATGATAAAATAGGCATAGTTTAAATTTTTATATTCTGCTAACTTTGGGGATAGTGTGAGTTTTTATATTCTATGCTTTAAAAGTCTTTTTTTCTCCCCTTATTAATTCTTGTATTTTTGCATAAATATCATACCAACTATAACAACGAATTATATTTTTCCCTTTACATTGTTGATTATATTTTGCATCAAAACAAATAACTGGTATTTTTTGTGAAATAATATTAATATTTTCTACTTTATCTTCTATCATCAAATCAATATCGTTTTCTATACATATATTAATTTTATCTTCAGGACTAAATATAATATTATCATAAAATATATTATTTTCTTTTAACCACTCTAAAACAATTTTTCTCATTCTATTTCCCAATTCATCATTTTTATCTGTTAAAAATCTAGCTGTTATTATATATATTTCATTACCATCTTTATGTAATTTTCTTATTATTTCATTCGAAAATTTTCTAGCTGGTTCTTTTGTTGAATATTCAAATAGATATTTTCTCCAAAAATCATCATCAAGATTTCTTTCCACACCAAATATTTCTTTAATATCATATCCATTAGGATTTATAATTCCTTTATTAAAATTTTCAAATATAACCATACTGCCATAGTCTAATTGCCATTGTTCTATATCTGTTAAAACTCCATCTATATCTATTCCAATTCTCATTTTTTACCTCTTTTAAACATAATATTATTATAAATTAGGAAACTCCTTCCTTTTGTACATTCACATAAAATGACTATAGTCTATCCTTTCATTAAACGTTCCTATATTCTTTACTGAAGCTTATATATGATATTATTCTAAATCTAAATAATATTAGAAGAACTTCATTCGCTTCTTAATAAACTATTTTTTCTACATACCTTTTATACTTCTATTTAAAGGTATTCATATGCGCTACTATTTTATTTTCACTATCTCTATATTTTTCATACAATTCTAAAAATCTAAATATCTCTTTTTCTTCGTTATAATTCTTTTTATTGTCTTTAATCCATTTTTGTATAAACTTATCCTTTTTATTAAATATAATATTTAAACCTGTACCAAAATTTATATCATTATATGAAATTATTCTCATATAAAAATAATATTCTGTATTATTTTTACTCTCACTCATTCCAATATCTGTAAGCTGTATAATTTCTCTGGTCAATACATTTTTTATATGAACTTGTGCTTCTTCAAAATCCGTTTTTATAACTTCATATAATCCTGCTTTGGAATCTAGCATACTTTTTAGAAACTCTATTTTTTCTTTTTTCTTATATCTATCATTCTTTAAAAACTCTTCTGTTATACATTCCATATTATCTATATTTTTATATATAATAAGATTTGCTATTATTTCAAAATCTCATCTATTCCAGAATACTCTTTGGCTTCTTCAATAATGCTTTTTGATACATTATCATTCTTTTTTTCTATAATTAATAATGGTGCTAGTGCTAAATTTAATTCTCCATCTTCTTTATATAAATCATCTTTTTTTATTTTATCTAGTGCTATTTCAATAATTCTATTATCAAATTTCTTTGCTAATATTCGTATTATATTTGATATAACATCGTCATCTTTACTTGTATTTATTTTTTCTAATAGGAAATCATCTATTTCCTTTGAATTTAGATATTCCGCTATATCATAATAATATGCTAGATTTTTTTTGTTTGCACATTTTTGCAATATTTTTATATAATTTTCAACAAATTCCTTGTTACATATGTTTGAAAAATAATTATTACATTCATCTTCAAATTCTAAAAAATCTATACTTGTAAAATAATATATTAGTATAAGGCTTGCATATGAATAATTTGCCATTTTACATAATGGATGTATTAAGTATGGCAAATGTGTTGTAATAAATTCCATTGTCTTATTATCTGTTAATATGTCTTTAACGTTTTCACTATTTAATTCTTCTATTCCCATAAGCGATAGAACATATAGTGTAAATACGATTTTTCCCTGTTCAGTTTGAATTAATGCTGTTTCCATTCCTTCTCTTAAGATATTCGAAGTATATGTATCTTCACCTTCTAAATAATATTGTTCAATATTTTTTGTATATAATTTTAGTAAATCTTCTGGCATTTTATTACAAAAATGCTTTATTTTTTTGTATAATAACAAATTATATTCATCTTTAAAAATATTTTCGAATTTATAGTCTAAATCTTTTATTAATTCATAATGATTTACTAATACATATTCTATTTTTTCTTTAATAGTTTCATCTTTTTCATTTAAATATATCTTTATCAAACATTCTATTATATCTTTATTTAATTTTGAATAAATTAGACCTGCATAGTTTATTTCTAAATTATAGTTATTTTTTAAAAAATATATAAAAGCTTTATTTACATCTTTGTCATCGTATAAATGCAAATTACATACATATTCATATATTGCATTTCTTACCATAAAATTTTCGTTTTTTAATCCATCTATTATTTCATTTTTGTTTAACATTTTAATCTCCTTTTATATACTATATTTTCTAAGTTATGTGTTAAATCATTTTTATGTACAAATACATTATATTTAGAACTCTTTAACTTGTCAATATTTTTAGTTATTTAAGTTTCGGTATTTTGCAAAAGTTTTATGAGAAACAATCAAAAATAGGCAAATTTTAGGTATAAAAGCATCTA
>CANRAM010000093.1 GCA_947628605.1 uncultured Clostridia bacterium
CTTCCATCAGTTGTTACTAAAATACCAATAGTAGAGTGTTCTTGAATAACTTTTCTTGTTCCTATTTCAGCAGCTTGTTCAAAAGGTATTTCATTATCAGACCAAGGTGTCTTAACCATTCTAGGAACATCATCTTCTAAATATCCAATAGCATTATTCACAAGATATCCAACACAATCTACAAGTCTTGTTTTTAATTTCAAGTTATCCCCAATTGTGATTTCGATAGCTTCATTTGGAACAAATTTTGGTTCTGTTGTCATAATTGTTCTTCCACCAGCACTTTGAGGTAGTTCATCTCTTGCTCGTTCTTTTTTATATTCGTTATCAATATTAGGAATTACCAATAAATCCATAAACTTTTTAATAAATGTAGATTTACCAGTTCTAACTGGCCCTACCACACCAATATAAATATCACCGTCAGTACGTTTTGCAATATCCTGATATAAGCTTAAATTTTCCATTTATAATTTACCCCCTTGAAAAATGTTTGTACAAAATCAACTTTATTAATGTATATTAAGTAAAGGGCGTAATATTCCTAAAAATTAAAAATTTTAAATAAAGGTTTAATAATTATCACATTTATTAAAAAACTATAATAAAGTCTGCACTATATTGTATAAATAAGTAAAAAACATAGAAAGATGAAGAAATAGAAGAAAAATTAAATATAATTTTTAAAAACAAGAATAAATCATTAAAATTTGGGAAAAATAAAACTTGAAAACAAAAATTAAATATGTATAATTATATATAGGTCAAAGAAAGTCAAAGTTAAAAAGGAGAATGCATAATGAGAATGTCTGATATAATAGAAGAATTTATAAAAGAACTATTAAAAGATGAAGACGAATATGTTGAAATACAAAGAAATGAGCTAGCAGAACATTTTAAATGTGTACCATCACAAATAAATTATGTTATACAAACTAGATTTAAACCATCACAAGGATATTATGTAGAAAGCAGGCGAGGAGGCGGTGGGCACATTAGAATAAAAAAAATAAATATTACAAAGAATAATTATTTAATGCACATAATAGCAAGTATGGAAGAAAAAATTACTGCAAGCGAAGCAGATATTTACATTAGTAATTTTCTTTCATATGGAATTATTACAGAAAAAGAAGCCAAACTATTAAAAGTAGCAACAAGTGATAATGTTCTTATAATTCCACAAGAAATAAAAGACAAAGTAAGAGCAAATATTTTAAAAAATATGTTATTAAACATAGCAGAAGACGACTATAAAAAATAAAGGTTTATAGGTAAAGCCATAAAAACCTAAAATTATATAAAGAAAGAGTGAAGAAAAATGTTATGTGAAAATTGTGGAGAAAATGAAGCAAATGTAAAATATACAGAAATAAATAATGGGGTAAAAAAACAAATGATGTTATGTGAAGAATGCAGTAAAAAACTAGGAATAGACAAAAACTATTTTGACTTCAATATGCCAATAAATTTATCTAGTTTTTTAGGTGAATTTTTACAAGCAGGAGAAAATAACTTATTAGAAGAAATAATGCCAGAAAGTTCAAAAACGTGTGATAAATGTCATATGACATACGATGAATTTATGCAAACTGGAAAATTAGGGTGTGACCATTGCTATGAGACATTCTTTAATAAAATAGACCCAGTACTAAAAAAAATACACGGAGCAAATAGATACGTAGGAAGAAAACTACAAATATCAGATAATACAAAACGAGATAGTTTTAACAAAACAACTAATAAAATGGAAGAAAAACCTAAAACAGATAATAAATTACAAGAATTAAAAAATAAATTAAAATTGGCGATACAAGATGAACGATATGAAGATGCAGCAGAAATTAGAGATGAAATAAAAAAAATAGAAAACAAATAATACAAGGAGGAGAATTTTTAATATGTTAAATTGGTATTTACAAAACGGAAAAGAATCCGATGTTGTAGTAAGTTCAAGGATTCGTTTATCAAGAAATTTAGAAGAATTTCCATTTATCACAAAATGCACTAAAGAAAATTTTGAAAGCATTGAAAAAAGGATAAAAGAAATAACACCATTATTAGGTTATGACTTGCATTTTATAAAATTAAAAGACGTAGATGATATTACAAAAATGGCATTAGTCGAAAAACATTTAATCAGCCCAGATTTTGCATTAGATAAGCAAGAAAAGGGAGCTTTACTAATAAATGACGATGAAAATATTTGCATAATGGTAAATGAAGAAGACCATTTAAGAATACAAGTTTTTGATGCAGGATTTAATATAAATAATTTAATGAATTTAGCAATTGAAATTGATGAAAAATTATCTAAGCAAATTAATTATGCTTATAATGAAAAATATGGATATTTAACATCGTGCCCAACTAATGTTGGAACAGGTCTTAGAGCATCTGTTATGGTTCATTTACCAGCATTAACTAAAACACGAAATATAGGAAAAATATTAGAAGTAATTAACAACTTCGGAATGAATATAAGAGGGGTATATGGTGAAGGAAGCAAGAAATTTGGGGATATGTATCAAGTTTCTAATAAGCAAACACTTGGAATATCTGAAAAAGAAACAATTAAAAACTTAAAGTTAATTATAGATAAGATAATTGAACAAGAACGACTAGCAAGAAAAATACTTGCAAAAGAAACATTAGAATTAGAAGACACAGTATATAGAGCATATGGAGTTTTATCAAACTGTAAAAAAATATCATCAATAGAAGCGGCAGATTTAATATCTCAAGTTAAATTAGGTACAGATATGGGAATAATAAAAGAATTAAATGATTTAAAAGTAAAAAAATTAGAGCTATATACTAAACCAGCAAATTTACAAAAATATTTAGGAAACAGGATTGATGAAACTATGCGTGATATAAAAAGAGCGGAAGTAATTAAAAAAATTATACAAGAAGATTAATTTATAGAAAGAAAGGTGATATGTGTGACATATAAATTTACAACAAGTGCAGAAAATGCAGTAGAAATTGCAAATGAAGTTGCAATTATGTTAGGTCATAATTATATAGGAACAGAACACATTTTATATGGGTTAGTAAAAGAAGGAACAGGAGTGGCAGCGAAAGTACTATCAAATCAAAATGTAACTCCAGAAGCAGTTTTACAACAAATAGGTGAATTAATAGGAAAAGAAGAAAATCCAACTAATACCGAAACAGTTGGCTTTACACCTAGAACGAAAAGAGTTATAGAAAATGCATTTAGAGAAGCACGAAAACTAGGTTCAGACTATATAGGAACGGAGCATATACTTATTGGAATTATGAAAGAAGCAGACAGTGTTGCAGTAAGAATATTATTAGATTTAGAAGTAAATCCACGGTAAACTATATAATGAAATTGTAAAGGTACTTAATGAAGATGGAACAACCTTAAATAATCAATCAACTTCAAAAAACACAAAAAAGAATTTAGGAAGTTTTAATCAAACGACAACATTAAATCAATTTGGAACAGACTTAACTAAACAAGCATTAGAAGGAAAGCTTGACCCAATAGT
>CANRAM010000094.1 GCA_947628605.1 uncultured Clostridia bacterium
AGATGTTATAGTAGTAGACTCAGTTGCAGCACTAGTCCCAAAAGCAGAAATAGATGGAGATATGGGCGATTCACATATGGGATTGCAAGCAAGACTTATGTCACAAGCACTAAGAAAACTTGCAGGAGCAATAAATAAATCAAAAACAGTATTAATATTTATAAACCAATTAAGAGAAAAAATTGGAGTAATGTTTGGAAATCCTGAAACAACAACAGGAGGTAGAGCATTAAAATTTTATGCATCAGTACGTATGGACATTAGAAAAGCAGAAATAATTAAACAAGACGGAGAAGTTGTTGGAAGTAGAGCAAAAGTAAAAATAGTAAAAAATAAAGTAGCACCACCATTTAGAGAAGCTGAATTTGATATAGTATATGGAAAAGGAATATCTAAAGAAGGAAACATATTAGATATAGGAGTTAACTTAGATATTATAGAAAAAAGTGGTTCGTGGTTTAGCTATAATGGAGAAAGAATAGGGCAAGGTAGAGAAAATGTAAAAAAATACTTATTAGATAATCCAGAAATAATGTCAGAAATAGAACAAAAAATAAGAGATAACTTTGAAAAAGCTTTTGAAAAAAGTTTAGGTGATGATGAAAAAGCAGTAGAAGATGAAGAAGAATAAAAAATTACTAAATTTTAATTAGCAAAAAAAGTGTTAGCAGTAGGAGAAAAAATATGTATACAGTTGAAGAATTCGATAAACAAAAAACAAAAGTAATGAATTATATAATGTATAAAAAAAGAACAGAATATGAAGTAAAAAATAAATTTGAAAATACTATGCAACAGGAAATGTTAAATGACATTATAGATTATTTAAAAGAAGCAGGATATCTAAATGATAAAGAGTATATAAAAAAAGCAGTACAAGAATTTATAGCTTTAAAAAATTTATCTATAAAAGAGTTAAAATATAAACTTATGGAAAAAAGGGTAAATAAAAATGATTTAGACGATTACTTTTATGAAAATCGTGAAATTTTACAAGAATATGAGTTAAAGTCAGCTAAAAATATATATGAAAAAAAGGAAAAATTATTAGAAAAGGAAAATATAAAAATATATTTAATAAAAAAAGGATATAGTCAAGAAACAATAAACGAGGTTATAGAATAAAAATAGAATTGGTATTATAGAAAGGATAACTCGCAATGCAAAATGTATTAACAGTAAAAAGCAATCAATATGCAATAAAATTAGAAAACTTTCAAGGCCCATTAGATTTATTATGTCATTTAGTAGATAAAAATAAAATGGACATATACGATATAAAAATAAGCGAAATAGCAGACCAATATATAGAATATATAAAAGAGCTAGAAAGAATGAACCTTGAAGTAACAAGCGAATTTCTAATAATGGCTTCAACATTATTATATATAAAATCTAAAGGCCTTTTACCTAAAGAAGTAGAAGACGAAGAAGAGTTAACAGAGGAGCAATTAATAGAAAGAATAATAGAGTATAAGAAATACAAAGAAATAACAATAAAATTAAGGCAAAACTATGAAACATTTGCTAATAGATTTTTTAAAGTACAAGAGGAAATAAAATTACCAAAACAAAAATTAGAAAAAGACTATACAAATATTGATATATCAAATATATATGCTGAAATAATTCAAAAAAATAAAAGTAGATTAAACCAAAATGCAGAAAATATAAAAAAAATAGCAATAACAGAAACCTATACAGTAGGTAGTAAAGTAAGAGAAATGTTTAAAGAATTGATAAAAAAGCCAAGATTTATATTTAATAAATTATATACACTATCTAAATGCAACAAAGTAGAAATTGTAACAGCATTTACAGGATTATTAGAATTAACTAGAAGAAATAAAGTAAATGTTGCACAAAATGAACTATTTGGCGATATTATTGTTGAAAAGAAAAAAAAGATTAGTTAAACTTGTTTTCTAGCTCAAAAAAATGTATATTTTTTGAGCTAGAATATAGATAATTATAACTGTTTAATTATTGAAATTTATAATATTATGCAAATTAATCCACCACTACCTTCATTTACAATACGTTCTAGAGTTTCTTGAAGTTTTCCTTGTGCATCTTCAGGCATTCGACAAAGTTTGTTTTGCAAACCTTCGTTTACCAATTCGTGTAAGCTTTTGCCAAATATATTAGACTCCCAAATTTTTTTAGGGTCATTTTCAAATTCCGAAAGGAGATAATTAACCAATTCTTCAGATTGCTTTTCACTTCCAACAATAGGAGAAACTTCAGTTTCAATATCTGCACGTATCATATGTATACTTGGAGCTTTTGCCTTTAGCTTTACACCAAACCTAGAGCCTTGTTTAACCATTTCAGGTTCATCTAAAATTAGTTCATCCATTGATGGAGTAACAATACCATATCCCTTTTGTTTAACCTCCTCTAAAGCATATTCAATTTTATCATATTCTTTTTTAGTTTTAGCAAGTGTTGTAACAATTGAAAATAAATCCCCCTCATTACAAATATCTACACCAGAAATTTCTGTTAAAACTTTATAGAACAAGTCATCCTGTAAAGAAATTTCAACATTAACATTACCATTTCCCAAAGTAATTTCAGTTAAGGAAGTTTTCTGAATTATTTCTGTTTTTTGAATTTTTGTAATAGCAGAGTCAACTTGTTTTAATATTTTTACACTAGAAAATGCATCTTTTATTTCTGTATATAAATTATTCTTTAACCAATGTTCATCAGTTAAACTATCAACCCATTTTGGAAAATTAATATTTATTTGTTCAATTGGAAATTCATATAATATTTTAGCAAAAATATCGTTTAAATCATCACTATTTAAATTTGCACAATCTGTTGGAATAACACTCGTATTATATTTATCTTGAAGTTTTTTTGCAAGCTCTGTTGTATATTCTGAATTAGGTTCATTTGAATTTAAAAGAATTATAAAAGGTTTATTAAGAGCTTGTAATTCGTTTACAACTCTTTCCTCAGAAGAAATATAATCTTCACGTGGAATATCAGTTATACTTCCATCAGTTGTAACTAAAATACCAATAGTAGAGTGTTCTTGAATAACTTTTCTTGTTCCTATTTCAGCAGCTTGTTCAAAAGGTATTT
>CANRAM010000095.1 GCA_947628605.1 uncultured Clostridia bacterium
TTATATAATTGTTTTTAAAAGTGCTTTTAAGGACTTTTATTTCTTATGGACTTTTTCCTATATTATTTTTCAAACTTTTTCCTCCTTATTTTTCTTGTAAGCATTCAATTCCTGGTAGTTTTTTACCTTCTAGGAATTCTAAACTTGCTCCTCCTCCTGTTGATATATGTGTCATTTTATCTGATAATCCTATTTTTTCTATTGCTGCACTTGAGTCTCCTCCACCTATAATTGTTATAGCATCTACGTTTGCAAGTGCTTTTGCAATTTCGTTTGTTCCTATTGCAAATTGGTCAAATTCAAATAAACCTAATGGTCCATTCCATACTATTGTTTTTGCGTTTTTTAATTCTTCTTTATATAGTTTTATTGTTTCTTCTCCAATATCAAATCCTTCCCAACCTGCTGGTATTTCTGTACATTTAACTGTTTTGCTTTCTGTATCTTGTTTCATTTCTTTTCCAACTTTTGTATCTACTGGTAACATTAATTTTACATTTTTTTGTTTTGCTTTTTCCATTAGTTCTAATGCTAAATCTAGTTTGTCTAGTTCACAAATAGAATCTCCTACTTCATATCCTTGTGCTTTAAAGAAAGTATATGCCATTGCTCCACCAATTATTAAAGTATCTACTTTTTCTAATAAGGAATTTATTACACCTATTTTATCTGATACTTTTTTCCCTCCAAGTATTGCAACAAATGGTCTTTGTGGATTTTCTAATGCGTTTCCCATAAATTCTAATTCTTTTTTTATTAAAAATCCACTAACTGCTGGCAAATAGTCTGCAACTCCTGCTGTTGAAGCGTGTGCTCTGTGTGATGTTCCGAAAGCATCATTTACATATACTTCTGCAAGTGATGCTAGTTCTTTTGCGAATTCTGGGTCGTTTTTTTCTTCTCTTGCATCAAATCTTACATTTTCAAGTAAAACTATTTCTCCTTCGTTCATATTTGAAGTTAATTTTTTTGCGCTTTCTCCTATTATGTCGTCTGCAAGTTTTACTTCTATTCCTAATTGTTTTGTAAGTTCACGTGCTACTGGTGCTAAACTAAATTCTTTTTTTATTTCTCCCTTTGGTCTTCCTAAGTGTGAACATAGTATTACTTTTGCATTTTTTTCTAATAAATATTTTATGGTTGGTAAAGATGCTATTATTCTTCTATTGTCTGTAATGTTTCCATTTTCATCTTGCGGTACATTGAAATCGCATCTTACTAATACTTTTTTTCCTCTAACATCAATATCTTCTACAGTTTTTTTATTCATAATTTTATCCCTCCATATTTTTTAGTAATTTCTACCATATTGTATATTATATCCCATTTTTCTTTTGCAATACTATTTTATAACAAAAAAATGCACTTTTCAAGTATTAATTATAAATACTTCTTGTCAAAATAATTCTAGTGGGTTTATATAGTTTCCATTTACTCTTACTCCTAAGTGCATATGACATCCTGTTGTTGCTCCGTTTGTTGGGTTTCCTTGTGCATCTTTGTATGTATTTCCTTTTACTCCGTATACATTTTTTGGGCCTACATTTGCTATATGTTGACCTTTTACTACTTCATCACCTACTTTTACAATAAAGTTTGGTGATACGTGACAATATGTTATTTTCATTGTATCTGTTGATAGTGTTATTGTATAGCCTCCTCCTCCTAAAAATTCTGCAAATGTAATTTTTCCCTTACAAACTGCATATAGTTTTGTTCCTTCTGGTGCTCCTACATCAATTCCCTTATGGAATGATGATGCTCCGGCTGTTGGTGAATTTCTTTTTCCGAATGGTGATGTTATTTTTGTGTAGCCTGGTATTGGCCATATATATTCTGAGTTGTCGCTTAGAATTAATGTATTCGAATAACTGCTAAAGGCTTGTGGATATGCTCCATATATTGGAATAATTATCATTGAAGTGCATATAATTAGAATAAATATAAGTGTGAAACTATGTGAACTGATACGAAAAAAACTACTATTCATTTTTTACCTCCTAAAAAAATAGTAGCCCGAATTTTTATTTTTTAAATGCGAAAAATTTGCTTATAAAGAAATTTAATATTATTACTAATATAGTTATTATTAGTTTACTAATTAGTTCGTGAATATGGAATATGTTAAACATTATGAAAAATCCTACTAATTCAACTATCATTGTAAATGCTCTGCCTAAAATGAATTTTCCAAATTCTTTTACTTTTTCTTTTATGTTATTTGCTTTTGAATTAAATACCATTTTTCTGTTTGTAAAGTATGCAAATAATACTGCTATTATTATTGCTATTACGTTTGATGTATTTTCTTCTATATTGCAAATGTTAGATAATATATAAAAGCAACCAAAGTTTACAATAGTAGTTAGTACACCAAATATTCCATATAGTATAACTTCTTTTGTACAAAATTTCTTTATTATTTTTTTTATTTGTTCCATATATACTTCCTTTATTTTTGAATATGTTATTTATTATAAAATAATTATTTTATAAAGTCAAGAAAAATATATTGTAAATTTGACTATTGTGTTGTATAATAGATATGTAGCGTTTTTTCGGGGGGTGTATTTGGCTTTCGACAGTAAGTTAGCAGTATGAGTAGCGAGTAGTGGCTTCTCGTGGTCCACTTAAAAAAACGAGAACTTAAATATAAACGCTAGAAATAATGATTTAGCATTAGCTGCCTAGGTTGTGGCTACGTTCTTATAAAAAGGCCTACGGTTTTATAAGAGCGCCAAACTAGTAGGAAACAAAACTACTTTTTGTTTCGAGAGTAGTGGGTATATAGAAACTACTAATAAAATAAGTTTGTTTATTCATTTATTTTATTGGGAATTTTAAGAATAAACTGCACTCGGAGAAATTCATATGAAAGATTTATTGGACAGGGGTTCGACTCCCCTCACCTCCACCAAGACGAGTTTTTGTCGAACTTTTTATAAGTCTTGATATAACTTAGGTTACGAGACTATAAAAATTTGATAAA
>CANRAM010000096.1 GCA_947628605.1 uncultured Clostridia bacterium
TGCAAGGACACCACTTTCAGCTGCTTCTCTAATTCCTTCTTCAATTGGTTTTATATATTCTTTTGGAACAACACCACCAACAATTTTGCTTTCAAATTGTATACCTGTTCCTGGTTCTAATGGTTCCATTTCTAGCCAAACGTGACCATATTGACCACGACCACCAGATTGACGAATGAATTTTCCTTCTACTTTTACAGCTTCACGAATTGTTTCTTTATACGCAACTTGTGGTTTACCAACATTTGCTTCTACTTTAAATTCTCTTTTTAATCTATCAACAATAATGTCTAGGTGTAATTCACCCATTCCAGCAATAATTGTTTGACCTGTTTCGTGGTTTGTATATGTTTTAAATGTAGGGTCTTCTTCTGCAAGTTTTGCAAGTGCAATTCCCATTTTTTCGCTTGCTACCTTATCTTTTGGTTCAATAGCAATATCTATAACTGGTTCTGGGAATTCCATAGATTCTAGTATTACAGGATGACTTGGGTCACATAATGTATCTCCTGTTGTTGTATCTTTTAAACCTACTGCTGCTGCAATATCTCCTGAGAAAACTTCTTCTATGTCTTCTCTATGGTTTGCGTGCATTTGTAGAATTCTTCCTATTCTTTCTTTTTTGTCCTTTGTAGAGTTTAATACTGTTGAACCTGCTTGTAAAGTTCCTGAGTAAACTCTAAAGAAACATAATTTTCCAACAAATGGGTCTGTTGCAATTTTGAATGCTAAGGCAGCAAATGGTTCATTATCTCCTGTTTTTGCTTCTATTTCATTTCCTTCTAAATCTACACCTTTTATATGTGGTATATCTAATGGTGATGGCATATAGTCAACAATTGCATTTAATAATTCTTGCACACCTTTATTTTTGTAAGAAGAACCACAACATACTGGAACTATACTGTTATTAATAGTTCCTTTACGGATACCTTTTTTTATTTCTTCCTCTGTTAATTCTTCTCCTTCTAAATATTTCATCATTAATTCATCATCTTGTTCTGCTGCTGCTTCAATCATTTTAGCTCTATATTCATTTGCTTGTTCTTGCATATCTGCAGGAACATCTTGTTCTTCAATTTCTTTTCCTAAATCGTCTTTATGAACAAAAGCTCTCATTTTTATTAGGTCTACAATTCCTTTAAAATTATCTTCTGCTCCTATTGGTAATTGTACTGGAACTGCATTTGCATTTAATCTTTCTTTCATTTGAGCAACGCATCCTAAGAAGTTAGCTCCTGTAATGTCCATTTTATTAACGTATGCCATTCTTGGAACTTGATATTTATCTGCTTGTCTCCATACTGTTTCAGATTGTGGTTGAACTCCACCTTTTGCACAGAATACTGTAACAGAACCATCTAATACTCTAAGTGACCTTTGAACCTCAACTGTAAAGTCAACGTGACCTGGAGTATCTATTATATTAATTCTATGGTTTAGCCAATGTGCTGTTGTTGCAGCAGATGTAATTGTAATACCTCTTTCTTGTTCTTGAGCCATCCAGTCCATTGTTGCTGCACCTTCGTGAACTTCACCTATTTTGTGAGTTCTTCCTGTATAAAAAAGTATTCTTTCTGTTGTAGTTGTTTTACCTGCATCAATATGAGCCATAATTCCTATGTTTCTAGTCATTTCTAATGACACGTCTCTTTTACCCAATTTATTTTTCCTCCTAACTTCTTATATTACCATTTGTAATGAGCAAATGCTTTATTTGCTTCTGCCATTCTATGTGTTTCTTCTTTTTTCTTGAATGCTCCACCGTTTCCGTTAATTGCATCCATAATTTCGCCTGCTAATTTTTCTGCCATTGTTTTTTCATGTCTTTTTCTAGCATATGTTACAAGCCATCTTAAACCTAAAGTTTGTCTTCTTTCTGGTCTAATTTCTAGTGGTACTTGATATGTTGCACCACCAACTCTTCTTGCTTTAACTTCAAGTACTGGCATAATGTTTTCTAGGCTTTGTTCGAATACTTCTAGTGGATTTTTTTCTTCTTTTTCTTTTATGATATCAAATGCATCATAAACTATTTTTTGTGCAATTGATTTTTTACCATCTAGCATTATGTTGTTTACTAATTTTGTAACAATTTTGCTATTATATATTGGGTCTGGTAAAACATCTCTTTTTGCTATATATCCTTTTCTTGGCACTATTCTTCACTCCTTTTCTAGATATAAAAATTTTTTCTCTTTTTATATCTTAAATAAATAGATATTTATAAAATATCTAAAGTTACTCTGAAAAACATCTTGTTTTTCCGTATAGTGCTATATAATAAATCTAAATTTAAGTACCTTAAAACTTAGTAAGTATTATACGAGCACTAATTTTCTAAAAAATATTTCTATTTTTTAGGTTTTTTTGCTCCGTATTTTGAACGAGCTTGCATTCTGTCTTTTACACCTGCTGTATCTAATGTTCCTCTTATAATATGGTAACGAACACCTGGTAAATCTTTTACCCTACCACCTCTAATTAGAACAACACTGTGTTCTTGTAGGTTGTGACCTATTCCAGGAATATAAGATGTTACTTCGTATCCATTAGAAAGTCTAACTCTGGCTACTTTTCTTAAAGCTGAGTTTGGTTTCTTTGGAGTAACTGTTTTTACAACTGTACATACACCTCTTTTTTGTGGTGCTCTTGAATCTGTTACAATTTTCTTTCTTGAATTGTATCCATGTTGTAGAGCTGGTGCTGTAGATTTTGTACTAGCTGTTTTTCTTCCTTTTCTTACTAATTGATTAATTGTTGGCACTTAAATT
>CANRAM010000097.1 GCA_947628605.1 uncultured Clostridia bacterium
ACCTTGTGAAACTTGTAGAGGCAAAGGAACAGTTAGAAAACAAGCAAAAATAAAGGTAAAAATTCCAGCAGGAATAGACGAAAATCAAACAGTTGTGTTAAGAGGAGAAGGAGCGCCTGGCTTAAGGGGAGGTCCAAAAGGAGATTTATATATAACTGTACATATAAAAAGGCACAGTATTTATTCAAGGCAAGATTATAACGTACTATGTGAAGTTCCAATAACTTTTACACAAGCAACTTTAGGCGCAGAATTAAAAATTCCAATGGTAGATGGTAGCACAGAAATATTTAAAATTCCAGAAGGAACAAGTACAGGAACAAGATTTAGAATAAAAGGAAAAGGATTTAAAGCAGTTAACAGAAATTATCAAGGAGACTTAATATTTACAGTAGAAATACAAACCCCAAAAAGATTATCAAAAGAACAACGAGAATTGTTAGTAAAACTAGCACAAACAATGAACGAACAACCACCAATAAAGAAAAGAGGAATATTTGGATAAATATAAAAAGAATACTTGCAAAGTATTCTTTTTTAGTATAGAATAAAAATAAATTTATAGGTAAGGAATAAATTATGGAAGAAATAAAAAATACAATTACAAAAATTTTAAATAATAAATTTAATTGTGATGCAATAATTATTTTTGGTAGTTATGCAAGAGGAACGCAGACTAACGAAAGTGATATAGATATTGCAATTAAAGTAGATAGAAACATAACAAAAAAAGAGATTTTTGAAACAAGCAATGAGTTAGAAGATAAATTTAATAAACAAATAGATTTAATAAATTTAGATACAATTGAAAATGATGGATTTAAATATGAAATATTAATTAATGGTGAAATTATTTATTGTAAAGATAGCTATAAATTTGATTTATATAAATTAGATGCTTTTAGAGAATATTTAGACTTAAATGAAAGCAGAAAAAAAATAATAGATGAAATAAAAAATAAATAATTATGCAAAATTGGAGGAAAGTATGGAAAATGAAGCAGTTATTATTAATAAATATGATAGCATACAAAAATGTATTAAACGTGTAAACGAAGAATATGATAATAATATAGATAATTTATACGATTATAAAAAACTAGACCCTATTGTATTAAATATACAAAGAGCGTGTGAGTCAGCAATAGATATTGCAATGTATATTGTTTCTAGCAGGAAGTTAGGAATACCGCAAACTAAAAAAGATGCATTTATAAAATTAGAAGAAGCAAAATTAATTTCAAAAGAAATGAGTACTAATATGCAAAAGATGATAGGATTTAGAAATATAGCAGTACACGATTATAAGCAAATAGATGAAGAAATATTAAAGGATGTTATAGAAAATCATATTAGTGAATTATTAGATTTTGCAAAAGAAATATTAAATTTAAAAAGATGAAAAGAATACTTGCAAAGTATTCTTTTTTAGTATAGAATAAAGAAGTCAGGAAATGGACAAAATTAATTAGATACAAAAAAGTATCGGAAGTGGAGGAATTTAAAATGGCAATTAGAATTGGTATTAATGGATTTGGTAGAATTGGAAATTTAACATTCCAAGCAGCATTACAAAAAGGAGATGTAGAAGTAGTAGCAATTAACGACCCTTTTATTGCAGCAGATTATATGGCATATATGGTAAAATATGATTCAGTACATGGAAAATTCGACGGAGAAGTAAAAGAGGAAAATGGAAAATTAGTAGTAAATGGAAAAGAAATAAAAGTATATAACGAAATGGACCCAAAAAATATTCCTTGGGGAGCAGATGGAGTAGATTATGTACTTGAATGTTCAGGAGTATTTACAACATTAGAAAAAGCACAAGCTCATATAGATGCAGGAGCAAAAAAAGTAATAATAAGTGCACCTTCAAAAGATGCTCCAATGTTTGTTATGGGAGTAAATAATGACAAATACGACCCAAGTATGAATATAATTTCAAATGCATCTTGCACAACAAACTGTTTAGCACCACTTGCTAAAGTTATAAACGATAACTTCGGAATAAAAGATGGTCTTATGACAACAGTACACGCAACTACAGCTACTCAAAAAACAGTTGATGGTGCATCAAAGAAAGACTGGAGAGGAGGACGTGCAGCAGCAGCTAACATTATACCTTCTTCTACAGGAGCAGCAAAAGCAGTTGGAAAAGTTATTCCAGAATTAAACGGAAAACTAACAGGTATGGCATTTAGAGTACCAACACCAGATGTTTCAGTAGTAGATTTAACTTGTAACTTAGAAAAAAGTGCAACATATGAAGAAATATGTTCAGCAGTAAAAAGAGCATCAGAAAATGAAATGAAAGGTATAATAGAATATGTAGAAGACCCAGTAGTTTCAACAGACTTTGTAAACGACGAACATACATCAATATTTGATGCTACAGCAGGAATACAATTAACAGATACATTTGTAAAATTGATTGCTTGGTACGATAATGAATGGGGATATTCAAATAAATTAATAGACCTTGCAAGATATATTGCAACAAAATAAATTATATGAAAAGTAGTAGTGCTTTGGGCGATTTTTATCGCCCCTACATTCATATTAGTTAAGATTTATAAGGTATTAACCATTATTATATAAAATATCCAAAAAATTTATAAAATATCTTGCATATTTTTAATAAAAAATGTATAATAATTAACAGTTAATCTTTATAGGGGTATAGTGTCAATGGTTAGCACGATGGTCTCCAAAACCACAAGTCTGAGTTCGAGTCTTAGTACCCCTGCCA
>CANRAM010000098.1 GCA_947628605.1 uncultured Clostridia bacterium
ATCGTTATTACTAGCGCTATCAATGTTATACCTTGTTCTTTACTTTTGTTTCCTATTTTTAATATTATCATACTTTCCTCTCCTTTTACTTTTGTATTCTAATATTAAAAATTTTATATTTTGCCATAATCTATTGCAATACCTTTTCCATTTTACTCTAGTAATAAATTTCCATAATTAGTTTCTTATATTTAATTTATACAAAAAAACTTTTCAATATGTTTATTAACACATTGAAAAGTTTTGCTTTTTTACTCCCTAAGCATTTCCTGAGCGATTGTCCAAATCGTATCATTTTCTCTGTCTTTTTCCCAGAATGCTCCTCCTGCTAATTCATATTGATTTATTAATTTTAGTTTTTCCGTTATTGATTTTTCTTCTTCTAGCCACATCTTATATGTTATATCATCTAATGTATATTCTACATAATATTGCTTTGTATTTTCGTCCCAAACTCTTTGTACATCTTCAGGAATTTTTTCATTTATTTGATTCATATTTACTATTGCACTTGTAGATTTACCAGATGCATCTGTTTTCCATAGTCTCGTATATAATGGCATACCCAAAATTATTTTTTCTTTTTCTACTACTTCTTGACCTAAGAATTTTTTAATATTTACTTCTACCCAGTCACAACCTGCAGTTGTTCCCGGAGTTGTACTAGAAATTCCATATTGGTCATATGCCATAAATATTAAATAATCTGCTTCTTTTGCTAATACATTTCTATCATAGCATAACGACCAATTTTCACTTCCATCTGGTGCTGTTACATCAACGGAAGTTACAATGTTATATTCTCTAAGTCTTGGTGCAAGTTCTATAATAAATCTTGAAAAAACCTTCTTATCTTCTAAATTCATATTTTCAAAATCTACATTTATTCCGTCAAGTTTATATTCAATAGCTAAATCTACTATTTGTTCAATCAATTTTTCTCTTAATTCATAACTATTCAAAATTTTCGAAGTAACTTCTTTCATTGAATTATTAGAAAACATTGCCCAAATCTTATATCCATTTTCTTTAGCCCAATTAATATAATTCTCTCCGCCTTTTTGTGCATTGTTATTAATTTCAATAGTATTTCCATTCAAATTTTTTAAAGAAAAGAATGATGGTGCTACCACATTTATACCTGTAATAGAAGTTCCTGTCCTATCTGGTGCATTTACATACTCTGAATAATAATCCCAAACTAAATTAATTTTACCTTCTACTTGTGCTTTTCTTTCCATTTTCTCCCTAACTTTAGTTTTATTAGTTAATGTATTTGTTTTTACATATCCAAGTACTCCATTTGCTGTTCTTACTTTTGTCCAATCTTCATTCTCAGATACAATTACAACTTTTTCTGCTGCATCTACTTTATCTACTGTTTTTGATATTAATTTTGTATTATATTTTACTTTTACTTTTTTAGTTGTATCTGCTTTAATCATTTCTCTATCTAATGAATCGATTGTAACTACCTTGTCATTAATATTATTTATTTCAATATTATACACTTTTCCTAATTCTGAAATTGGAATATAAAATGTATTATCTTTTTTTACAACTCCACCTAACAATTTTACTGTACTATTATTTAATTTCATAGTTTTATCTTCTAATGATAGAACAGCTACTTTTGTATCTGATGTTGTTATTATTTGATTATTTTCTTTATCATAATAAATTTGACCATCAAAATAGTTTTCAATATCTTCTTGTGAAGCATAAACTACTCCATCTTCATCTATAAATATATCCTTCTTCAAGTTTCCTGTTACATTTCTATTATTTATAATAAAGCCTATTTTTCCTTCATTCGGGTCTTTTTTAAAATTTGGTGCTACAATAAGTATTCCTGCAACTAATAGCAATAATAGTACTACTATAAATATTTTTTTCCATACTTTTTTTACTTTTTTCATCATTTTTCTCCTTAATTTTTTAAATACCTTTATACTATATCATAAAATTTTTCTTTAGCAAATAATTTTTATAATATTTTACAAATTTTCATAATATCTAAAAAAACTATTCCTTTTATACTATATTTGTGCTATAATTATATTGTATTATTATTTAGGAGTTGATTTTTATGTGGCAAATTTGGTTAGTTATATCTGGTATATGTTTTATATTAGAAATAATTACTGTTGGCTTTTTAGTATTTTGGTTTGGAATTGGAGCTTTATTTGCAATGATTGTTAGCTTTTTTACTAATAACATTATAATACAAACAACAGTATTTTTAATTAGCTCAACTGCTTTACTTTTTTTAACAAAACCTTTTGTTAAAAAAATAACAAAAACAGATAAAGTTCAAACTAACGCTTATTCAATTATTGGTAAAACTGCAATTGTAACTAAAGAAATTGACTCTTCAAAAAATTTAGGCCAAATAAAAATAAATGGCGAAACTTGGACAGCAAAATCAATAAATAATGAAACAATTTCTGAAGGTAGTGAGGTTGAAATTGTTCAAATTGACGGTGTTAAAGTTATTGTAAAACCTGCCATTGTCACTGTTTCTAAGTAGATATTAATATTTTATAAATAAATTTAAGGGGGAATTAAAATGGCATTTTTAATCGTATTACTTGTTATTATTTTTATAATAGCATTTAAATCAATTAAAGTTGTTAAACAAGCTGAGGTTTATATTATTGAAAGACTTGGTAAATTCCATAAGAT
>CANRAM010000099.1 GCA_947628605.1 uncultured Clostridia bacterium
ATGTCCATCATTTCTTTATCATATTCTTCTCCTAGATGAAAATTGGCTTTTTCTTTAAGTCTTTCAAATCGTTCTATTTCCTCTCCAAACATAAGAACATTTAGTTCTGTTTTACTATTAGTATCAAGATTTATGTCTAACATTTGCTTGTATAATTCTTCTAATACTTTATCATTTATTTTTTCTGGAATTTTTATTTTTGTTAGATTTCTACAGTCATAAAATACATTATCTCCTATGCTTGTTACTCTTTCTGGAATTTTTACTTCTGTTAAGGTACTACATCCCTCAAATGCACTATATCCTATACTTGTTACACTTTTTGGGATTTTTATCTTTGTTAAGCTACTACATCCACTAAATGCATCCATTTCTATTCTTGTTATGCCTTCTGGAATTTTTATCTCTGTTAAGCTAGTACATTCTCTAAATGCTCTAATTCCTATGTTTGTTACGCTTTCTGGTATTTTTATCTCTGTTAGGCTACTACATCCCCAAAATGCACCCATTTCTATTCTTGTTATGCCTTCTGGAATTTTTATCTCTGTTAAGCTACTACATCCTTTAAACATACCAAATCTTATGCTTGTTACGCCTTCTGGGATTTTTATTGCTGTTAAGCTACTACAGTCACTAAATGCAAACTTTCCTATGTTTGTTACGTTTTCTGGAATTTTTATCTCTGTTAAGCTACTACATCCACTAAATGCTCTACTTCCTATACTTGTTATGCCTTCTGGGATTTTTATCTTTGTTAAGCTACTACATCCATCAAATGCGCTAACTCCTATACTTGTTACTCCTTCTGGGATTTTTATCTCTGTTAATCTTATACATTCTCTAAATGCATCATTTCCTATGCTTGTTACGCTTTCTGGGATAACAAATTTTCCATTAACTATATCAGTATCTCGAACTTTTTTTAAAATTCCATTATCAATTATCATAAATATATCTCCATTTCTTTATCAAAATAAAAATATTTTTATTTTACATTTTTATTTTCTACTAATGCTAAATTCAAGATTTCTCCTAATCTATGAAATTGTTTTGTTAAATATACATACCCTATTAGTCCCTCAAGTGCTGTTGCATAACTATAATCTGATACGTTGGAATTTTTTGGCAAATGATGATTATGTACATTTCTTGTTCTTCTTACAATGTCTTGTTCTTCTTCAGTAAGATTTGGCATTATTTTTTGTAAAATTTGTGCTTGAGATGATGCTTTTACATATTTTGTTGATTCTACGTGTAAGTTGTGTGCATTTTGGTTTGTTGTATTTATAAGATGTGTTCTAATATATAATTCATATACCGCATCTCCCACATATGCCCAAACTAATGGAGACATTAAATTTATTTCTTTTTCTTCTTTAGTAATCAATTCTTCTATTTCTTTCAAAATTTATCCTCCTTATTCTGGTACTTTTTCAAGTGTAATTTTCCCTAGTTTTTGTGTTCTAAAATCTTCTAATATTATATTTGCTACTTTTTCTTCATCTACTTTTCCACCTGAAACAATTGCTCCTCTTTTTTTACCTATTTCATACATAATTTCCATTATTTGCTCATTGTAACTAATATTTCTATTTTTTATTGAATTTATTGTTTCTTCTGTTATTTTGTATCTTTCTACTATGTTTTGAATGTAATTTTCTATTAAGAATTTTAATAAATAAAATGCTATCTCTGTTTTTTCTAGTATGTCATCTTTTATTGTTCCAATATATGATAAATGTAAAGCTATTTCTTGGTTTTCAAATTTGGGCCATAATACTCCTGGTGTATCTAATAACTCAATGTTATTCGAAACTCTAACCCATTGTTTTTGTTTTGTTACTCCTGGCTTATTTCCTACTCCTGCTGATGTTCTTTTTGCAATTCTATTTATAAATGATGATTTTCCTACATTAGGTATTCCAAGAATCATAATTCTAATAGCTCTACCTATTCTCCCTTTAGATGCTTGTTTCTCTAAATTTTCTTCCATTATTTTTTCAACTTCATTTAACAACTCCTGAATGCCTATTCCTGTATTTGCATTAGTTAATACTGCTGTTTGCCCTTGTTTTTTTAAATAGTTCACCCATTTTTTATTTTCTATTTCATTTGATAAATCACATTTATTTAGTGCTATTATCTTTTTTGTATTCCCAATTATTTGTTTTAAATCTGGATTTTGACTTGCTATTGGTATTCGTGCATCTAGTAACTCAATTACTACATCTATTAATTTTAAATCTTCTATTATCTGTCTTTTGGTTTTCACCATATGACCTGGATACCAGTTGATTCCGACTGATGTTAAGCTTTTTTCTTGATTATTTTTTTGATTATTTTTATTCATTTTTATCACT
Source organism: uncultured Clostridia bacterium (assembly GCA_947628605.1). Classification (GTDB taxonomy): domain Bacteria; phylum Bacillota; class Clostridia; order TANB77; family CAG-508; genus RGIG8482. The sequence goes on from CANRAM010000099.1 coordinate 2,361, forward strand.
TCCATAAACTATTTAACTTCTTCAAGTTTTTCTTGTTTCTTATTTTCCAATTGTTTCTTTTCTCTTTCAAGTTCTTTTAAACTTTTCTTAGGTGTTGGCATTTCTTCAGGCATCATTCCTCCAATATCTTGAATAGCTTTTCGTACTTTTTTACCAACTTCGTA
>CANRAM010000100.1 GCA_947628605.1 uncultured Clostridia bacterium
CCTAATGCAATGTCTAATCCTAATGCACCTGTTGGTATTGCTTCTATATTCATTGCTTGAAATTCACCAAGCTTCATTACTGAACCTTTCCCAAATTGCTTTTCTATTTGACCTAATGCTGCCTCTAATGCTTTTCTTTTTTCTGAATTTTCTGTACTCATATGTACCTCCTATTTTTATTAAAACGTTTGTTTGTAATTGTATTATTACATTTTAGATTTTATTTGTCAATAGTTTTTTTAATTTTTTTATTTTTTATTTTTAGAATATGCTTTACTGTCTATACCAAGCTTCTATATTAAAGTATAAATTATAATTATTTGGATTTATATTTCCTCGTAAATTTGGATTGCATATTAGGTTGTTTCTATTATAATATAAAAATATATATGGTATATCTTCTTTGTAAATATTTATTAATTCATTATATTTTTCTCTTAATAATTTTTCGTCTGTTATATTATTAATTTCTGTTATTAAATTGATAGTTGTTTCATTGTTGTAATTTGCAAGATTATTTTCGCCAAAATAGCTTGATAAATCAGGGCTATAGCCACTATATACGCCTGTTAATATTATGTCATAATTTTTATTTTCTAAGTATTTATTATATTGTGATTCATTTGCCTTTATGATGTTAATTTGTATTCCTAGTTCTGCTAAACTATTTTTTATGTTTTCTGCTACCGCAACTCTTGATTCATTACTAGAATTTACTACTAAATTAAATTTTAATTTTAATGTTCTTCTATTAACTGTTTTTTGCCATACTTTTTTATTAAAGGTCCAACCATTATTTTGTAATATTGACCTAGCTGTTTCTATGTTGTATTCACTTGTAACTTTATCGTTTTCGTAAAGATAGCTTCCCATATCTAATGGAAAATTTGAAATATAGTATTTTCCTGCATATATTCCAGATATAATATTTTGTTTATCTATTGCATATGAAATTGCTTGTCTTACTTCTTTGTTTGCTAATTCTTCATTATTACAATTAAATGCTATATAATCAAGTTTTCTACCTCTATATTCTTTTGTTGTATAGCCTATAGTGCCAATGTAATTTTCTATATCTAGACTTCCGTGTTGAAAGTACATCTATTGCACCTATTTTTAAAGCATTATATACTTCTCCCATATTCGAATACTTGATTATATTTATTTCTGTTAGTTTAATATCTTTATTGTCTTTGTTCCACCAGTTTTGATTTTGTTTTAGTTTCACATTTCCATTTTCTACTGATACTTTATACATTCCTGTTCCTACTGGATGGTCGTTTCTCTCTGTATTTACAAAATCTTCATTTTCAAAGTATTTATTAGACATTATTGGAAATGTTAGGTTGTATTCAAAAAATGGTATCTCGCGTGATAGGTTTATTCTTATAGTGTAATCATCAATTACTTCAACGCCTATAACATATTGTACATTGTATGCATAAATTGAACTAACATTTTCATCTTTTAGCCTATCTATTGTAAATTGTACATCTTTTGCAGTAAGTTCCGTTCCATCTTGCCATTTTATATTTTCTTTTAGTTTAACTATATACGTTGTTTGGTTTACTTTGCTCCATTCTTTTGCTAAACACAGTGTTATTTTATAATTTTCGTCTATATTTAATAGTGGTTCATATATAAGTCGCGATATGTCTTGTATATTTTGATTTTTGCTAAGTATTGGATTTATCGTATCAAAATTAACTATTGGCAAACGAATATTAGTTATTATTTCATTTTCTTCTTGCTCGCTAACTTCAATTGTAGATAGATTATTTTGTTCTTTTTTTGGTCCATATAGAACATAAATAGCATATATAACTAATGTAATTACAAAAATTATAAATAAATATTTTACAATATTTGATTTCAATTTTTTACCCCCGCATATCTTATATTAAATACATTTTTTATAGTTATATAATATAGTATTTTTTTTAAAGTTTCAAGTTTTTTATATGTATTTTACTTATTAATTTTTTTCTGTAATAATAACTTTATTTATAATTTTTCTATTTCTTCTTTTGTTAATTTTGTTATACTACATATTGTTTCTATATCTATTCCTTTTAATTTCATTTCTTTTGCTATTATTTTTCTTTCTTTTTCTCGTCCTTTTATTTTTCCAGCATTTTCTCCTTGTTCATACGCATAGCTTTTTGCTGATTCTTGGTCCATTTCCCATAGCTGTAGCCTTAGGTTTAAAGCCCTTATTTCTTCGTCTGATAGTATCTTCTCTATTTCATCGCTTGCTTCTTCTATTATTTCGCTTTTCTTTTTTGCCATTTCTATCATCCTCCTATCCTCTGAATCTATTAACGCTAACCAACATTCTAACTCATTTGCTAGCTCTGGCTTGCTTTTTCTGAATTTTGGTAGTTCTATGAAGTGATATTTTACTTCGTTTATTACTTCGTAGTCTTTATGTTCTTTTGCCACTGTTACTGTTTCTGTATGGTATTCTGGTACATCTAATATGTTGTAGTTTAGTATGTTTAT